>LKMM01000204.1 GCA_001563885.1 Natrialbaceae archaeon B1-Br10_E2g27 | reverse complement strand
GTCATCGTGACAGAACCTACTACAACCACCACGAAGAAAAATATTCGCCAACCATAGTGAAAGTGGTCGTTGAATCAGTACTGACTACTACTAAATCTTACTGAATTTCGTAACAGTTACACAACCCCCAGAACGGGTCGACGAAATCCGACTGGACGCCGAGCGTCGACAGGGCGAAGTTGGCGATAGCGTAGGCGACCGCAAGCGCGAGTGCGCCGGAGGCTGCGGCGTAGCCGGCACCGATGTCGCGTCGGTCAGCGCGGGGAAGTCGCCCTGGCCCGTAGCGCTTGCAGACGGAGCCGAACGGTTGAAGGGGCGGTTTTGGGACCATACATGCCAGTAGTCCAACTAGAGTGGAATACGTTCTGGTCAGGTGAGATGTAGGCGTGGAGACCACGTATACCGGCTCGAGGTTTCCCCGTAGGTCAGTATTCCCAAGCTCTCAATCGCTCTCGAGGATGTAACAATCGATGCCATGGACCCACTAGTGCTTTGACAAGCCTGAACTGATGGGTCGAACCAGTCGGCGGGTATCGGTTCGACCCATCAGTCGACGCTTGGCGGAGTACTAGACGGCGAACTCGTCGACCCCCACTCGATGCCACTCGCCGTCGTACCGAAGGTAGCTAATCCGGCCGTCGGTATCGGACTCCAGTTCTCGAGCGTCGCTCGGGTCGGTGAGTTCGACACCCCGTCGCTCGAGGACGTAGTCTGTGAACGCGTCGGGGTCGTCGGCGATCGGGTCGGCGCTGTAGCGGACTCGTCGTGTTTCGTCGGTTTCCTCGCGCGTGCGCTCGAGTTCGATCGCCACGCCGGCGACAGCACCAGTAACGAGCGATGAAATGATCGCTTGCCGAATCATACTGGCCCTTTTCCGAGGGAGATTGTGTTTTGTGCAATTGATTTGCTCGAGGCTGTAGCCGTTCTCAGGCGGGAGGAGTGACAGGTTTTAAAGGCGTTCGCCCTCCCAGAGGGGAGTATGCCAGAGGAGGAACTCGCGGTGCGGGTTGCAGACGTGCTCTCGGTTGATGCCGAAGCGTTCTGCCAGCACGCCGAAGCCGAGGCCGAGGTGATCAAAGAGGCCATTTCAGCGGGAGCGTTCGACAATCCACAGGCGATGATCGGCTTCGAGTATGAGTTCTATGCGGTCAGAGACGACGGGACATCACTGTGTCGAGTGCCCCGCCGGCTTCTTGAACTCATCGGCTTCGAGAAGGAACTGGGACTACACAACGCCGAGATGACGGCCAGTCCACAGCCGCTAAACGCCTACGGGCTTCGGGCCCAGGAGTCAGAGATCAAAGCCCGACTCCAGACGGCACTCGAGGTGACCCGGTCTGAGGGGATGTGGCTGGTCAGCGATGGGCTCTGGACGATCGCACCCGAAGGCGAAGACGCCCGTTCCTATCTCGCCGACAGCGTCGAACGGAGCGTAACCGACGAGGAGGGCAGAGAGCGACTGATTCGGATCGCGACCAACATGAGCGATTCGGCACGCTATCACGCGATGGCAAACACCGAGGGAGCCGAAGCCGCTGGTATGGTCGTCGACGCGCCGAACGTCTCCGTCCAGGCCGAGACGGTCATGCCCGAGAGCCTCATCACGTCGATCCAGCCCCACTATCAAGTTCCCCACGCACCCGACCTCCCGCTGTATTTCAACTACGCACTCCGGATCGCCGGCCCGCTGCTTGCACTTGGGGTCAACTCGCCGTTTTTCCCACCCTCGCTGTACGACGACGTTCCAGCCGAGCACATTCTCGAGGAGGCGTGGATGGAACATCGAATCAGCGTTTTCGAAACCGTACTGAACGACCCCACCGCAGGTGCAGGGAAGGTACGCTTCCCGCGAGATCTCGACACCGTCGAGGATGCCATCGATCGGATCGCAACAGACGACGACATCGTGCCGATGCCGGTCGAGTCGGGCAACCGATTCGACGATCAGTTTCCTCACTTCCGGCAGAAACACGGCACCTACTGGCGGTGGGTTCGTCCCGTCTTCGGCGGCCCGACGCGCTCGGATGCAAACGCCCGAATCGAGTTCCGTCCAATCTCCGCACAGCCGACCGTTCGTGACAGCATCGCCTTCCTCGCCGCCTTCGCCGGCCTCCTCGAGAGTGTCACCCGACTCGACCATCCCGTCGTCGAACTCGAGTGGGAACTCGCCCGCGAGAACTTCTATGCCGCAATGTGTGACGGACTCGAGGCTGATCTCTCCTGGATTACGAACGACGGCAAAGAGACCACTGATTCGCTCACACTCTATGAGGACCTGTTGGCTCACGCCGAAGACGGCCTCGTCGGTCGTGGGCTAACCGACGAACAGGCCGCAAAGTACCTCTATCCGCTCAGACGCCGCGTCAGACAGGGTGTGACACCCGCCCGCTGGAAGTACGAGCGGGTTCGATCGGAACTCGAAGACGGCACGGACCTCGAGACAGCAATCGAAACGATGCAACACGAGTACGTCACCAGACAGCGCGAAACGCTACTCGAGGGGAGTTTCGCCGACTGGATTGGTGACTGATTTGGCCGATTTATCCGCTACCTTCTGGGCTGGATCTGTTCGTATGGCGATAGCGATTAAGTACTCCCGTTCGAATACATAAACCATGGTAACGTTTCTCTCCGGTGGCACTGGAACACCGAAGTTACTCGACGGGGCCGGGCGTGCGTTCTCGCCGGAGGACACCACCATCGTCGCGAACACCGGTGACGACATCGAACTCGGGGGGCTGTTCGTCTGTCCCGATATCGATACCGTGCTCTTTCAGGGTGGTGGGATTCTCGACCGAGAAACCTGGTGGGGGATCGACGGCGACACACACCGGACCAACGAGGCGCTGGTCGATCTCGCAAACGCCGCTGGTCTCCCAACCGGCCCACAGTACCTGCCTGACTCTAAACAGACCGCTGGGCGAGAACTCGCCAACTGGCGGCGGTTTTCGGGTATCGCCGAGTTCATGACGATCGGCGACCGTGACCGTGCCGTCCACATCACGCGGACCAGTCTCATAGATCAGGGACAGTCGTTAAGCGAGGTAACTGACCGACTCGCCGAAACGTTCGGCCTCAGCATCGATATCTTGCCGATGAGCAACGATCCCGTCGCCAGCCTCGTCCACACCGACGACGGAACGATGCACTTCCAGGAATACTGGGTGGCCCACCGCGGCGAACCGACCGTCGAAACCGTCGAGTTCCGAGGCTCGTCGACGGCCGAACCTGCCCCGGGCGTCCTCGAGGCACTCGAACAGACGGTCGTTATCGGCCCGTCTAACCCGGTGACCAGCATCGGGCCGATGCTTGCCCTGCCCGGCGTCGCCGAAGCGCTTTCGAAGACGACCGTCATTGCCGTCTCACCGTTTATTGGCGACGACGTCTTTTCGGGACCCGCAGACGACCTGATGCGTGCAGTCAACGCCGAACCAAGTACAAAGGGACTTGCCACCGCCTATCCGTTCGCCGATGCGTTTATTACCGACACCGACGACGACACCGAGTTCGACCGCCCGACCATCCAGACCGACATTACGATCGACGGTCCAGACGACGCCGCTCGAGTTATCGCAGCGGTCGACGCGGCTATCGATCTCGTCAGCTAACGATGGTCGCGTTTGACCCACCGCTCGTCTTAGCGAGTCTCAGCGGCGAGGCGGACGCCGAGTGGGCGGCTGCGGGAGCCGCCTACGCCGGCGGTGGCGTCCTCGGCGGTATCGCACTCGACGAGGATTCGAGAGCGGCCGCTCGCAAGCTCCTCGCACGCGATCGAACCGAATTCCTTCCGGCCGATCCGCTCGCGTTCATCGAGAGCCAACTGGCCGCACTCGAGGACGTCCCCATCCAACCGGCGGTCAACGTTCGCTCCGCGACGCTCGAGCCGGTTGTCGAGGCTGCACGGATCTGCCGTGACCGTGGCGCGTACATAGAGATCAACGCCCATTGCAGACAAGAAGAACTGTGTGCGGTCGGCTGTGGTGAAACGTTGCTCGCGGACGCTGACCGACTGCATAGCTACGTTTGTCAGGCGAGTGAAACCGGGGCGACGGTCGGCGTGAAAGTCAGAGCCGAGGTCCCGGGAGTCGATCTGGCTCGCGTCGCAGCGACGATCGAAGACGCCGGCGGCGCGTTCGTCCACGTCGATGCGATGGATACCGAATCGTCGATCGCCGAAGTATGTGAGGGAAGCGAGCTGTACGTCATCGCCAACAACGGCGTTCGCGACGACGACACTGTCTGCGAGTACGCCGACTACGGCGCTGATGCGGTAAGCGTCGGCCGTCCGAGTGACAACCCTGCAGTTCTCGAGCGAGTGAGAGCTGCAGTCGACCGACATCTCCTCACCGAAGCCGCTCCGTAGTCGTCTGGTGCTTTGGCAAGCCTGAACTGATGGGTCGAACCAGTCGGCGGGTGTCGGTTCGACCCATCACACGGATCGTTATAACGTTTTACCGGTGATCGCCGCCCCGTTCGGGTCGATCACCGGTAAAGAATTACAACAGACCGTATCAGTCGACGCTTGGCGGAGTACTAGTACGTTCGTGACCGCGCGCAACCAGAAAGGCCTAACCACCGGGCCCACCAGAGAGTCTACATGAGCTTAGAGGACCTGACAGCGGAAATCGAACAGTCCTACGCTGCCTTCGATGACGAACTGTCCGTCCCGCTTGACCGACAGACTCGAAACGAACTCGCGATGCTCGAGACCGTCCTCGAACCGGACGAAACCGACGAACTAGTTCGGCGGGCGATCCACATGCTTTTTCAGACGACAGTCGAGACGGGAACGCTCGATTTTCATCTCCGGTCAGGGTTCGACGTAACCTACGACGAGTATCTCTCCGGCATGACCTTCGACGAGATGACCGGCGCAAATCAGTATCCAACGATGGACGACGAACGGCGATACCAGTTCTGATTAGTCCGGCTGAGGATCACCGTTGTATATATAATAATATAACCACACATATATTCTCAGAACGCCATAATAGGGCAACTTATTACTGTGCGCCCCTGCCCTCCATCCATGGCAACCAG
>LKMM01000203.1 GCA_001563885.1 Natrialbaceae archaeon B1-Br10_E2g27 | reverse complement strand
AGGAGCGATGAAAGCGGCGCGTCGGAACATCGGAATGGTGTTTCAGGAGTACAACCTCGTCGAACGGCTCACCGTGATGGAGAACGTCCTCTCTGGCCGACTCGGCTACGTCTCGAACTGGGCGGCCTTGCGGCGGAAGTTCCCCCAGAAAGACGTCGAAATGGCCTACGACGTCCTCGAGACGGTCGGCCTGGGCGGGATGGAGAACAAACGGGCGGACGAGCTGTCGGGCGGCCAGCGCCAGCGTGTCGGCATCGCCCGTGCCGTCGTCCAGGAGCCGACAATCTTGCTCGCCGACGAACCCACGAGCAGCCTCGACCCGGAAACCTCACACGCCGTGATGGAACTGCTCACGGAGATCGCGGCCAAACGGGATATTCCGATCCTGATCAACATCCACGAGGTCCACCTGGCTGTCGAGTACGCCGATCGCATCCTCGGCTTACACGACGGCGCGCTCGTCTTCGACGGTCCGACGACGGATCTCGACGAGAACGCGAAAGACGTCATCTACCGCGGCGAAGCGATCGCCGGTGACTCGTCGCTCAGCGTGATCGCGGAGTCAGATACGGTGACCGACGAGGCCGAACGCTCCGAGCAGTCTGCGATCACGGGTGACTGAGATGGCGACCGGAGAAAGACACTCGGAGCTGCCGCCGGATCGAACCTGGCAGCGGCCGACCGCGTTCGGGAGCCACCGGGTGAAGTGGGCGGTCTACGTCGGAGCGACGCTGTTCGTCCTGTGGTCGCTCGTCTCCCTGCTGTCTGGCGTCAGCCTCGGGCGGGTGCTCACCGGGGTAACTAATGGCGTACTGCTCTTCGAGGCGATGGTGCCGCCGAACACCGCAAGCGAGAACATAGACCGGGTCGTCGGCTACATGGGCGAGACGATCGCGATGGCGTTCGTCGCGACGTTCACCGGCGTGTTGATCTCGCTCCCGATCGCCTTTGGCGCTGCAGAGAATATCGCTCCTCGGCCGATCTACTACCTGAATCGGGGAATCATCTCCGTTACGCGGGCGATCGACGAACTCATCATCGCCATCATCGCCGTAAAAGCCGTCGGCGTCGGGCCGTTGGCGGGTATTATCGCGATCAGCTATCTGACCATCGGCTTCTTCTCGAAGCTGTTTGCCGAAGACATCGAGGACATCGACATGGGGGCGAAAGAGGCCATCGACGCCGCCGGAGGCTCGCGCTTCCAGACGCTCGTCTATGCGGTTGTCCCACAGGTTGCGCCGCGGTTCGTCGGCCTCACGGTCTACCGGTGGGATATCAACATCCGCGCATCGACGATCATCGGCATCGTCGGTGCCGGCGGAATCGGGACCCTACTGTTGCGGTCGTTCGAACGGTACGAGTACGACTTCGCCGCGTTGATCCTGCTTTCGATCATTGCCGTTGTCCTCGCAGGCGAACTCTTCAGTGCGTACATCCGACGGAGGGTCCAGTAATGGCCGCAGAATCCGGTCGTCACTGGCAACGCTTCGAGCCTCGAGAGCGACTCAAACGGATTTGTGCATTTCTCCTGGCTATGGGGACAGTCGTTGGCTCATGGATGTATATGGGACTCGACCTCCAGTACGTCTGGACGGCTCCACAGGAGTTGCTGGACCTCGCGGTCCGGATGTTTCCGCCAAACTGGGCGTATACGACTGAGATCGTGGTGCCACTACTCGAGACGGTCCACATCGCCGTCGTCGGCACGATACTCGCCGTCATCGCCTCGCTTCCGGTGGCCTTTCTCGCCGCCGAGAACACGACGCCAAACCGAGTGACCTACGCGATTGGCAAGCTGATCGTTACCGTTACCCGCTCTGTCCACGTCGTCATCTGGGCGCTCGTTTTCGTCGTCATGCTCGGCCCCGGCGCGTTCGCCGGGATGGTCGCGATTGCCGTTCGATCGATCGGCTTCGTTGCCAAACTGCTGGGCGAAGAAATCGAGGAAATCGAGTTCGATCAAGTCGAGGCAATTCGTGCGACCGGGGCCTCCTCGCTCCAGGTCCTACTTTACAGCGTTATCCCCCAGATCAAGCCCGCACTGGTCGGGATCGGCGTCTATCGGTGGGACATCAACGTCCGCAGCGCGACGATTCTCGGCGCAGTTGGGGCCGGCGGGATCGGTGTCCAACTGTTCAACGCCGTCGACGCCTTCCGGTGGTCCTCTGTCCTGATGATACTGATCGCCATCCTCGGCATCGTCCTCGTAAGCGAGATGCTCTCCGCGCGGGCTCGAGCGGTGGTCCGTTAATATGCACTCTGAGCGGCTGGTCTCGGTCTCGCCGGCTCGATTCGGCGAGGGTGGCTGTGGCTCTCTCGACCGATCACCCGCTGTGACCGACCTCCACTCAAGAAAACCGACGACTGGTCATACACGCAGTAAGCTACTACGATGACGACGATACCAACAGAAACACCGACGATAGAATCGATCACCGACCACGCTCGCACCAACGCAGTCCTCTTCGATATGGATGGAGTCATCCTCGAGGGGTATGGCACCAATCCCGAGGTCCATGCGCGTGCCCTCCGGGATGCGGCCACCGATTTCGAACTCGACATAGAACGCCTCGAATCGGCCGTCGAGTCGACTGGTGCACTCGAGAACTACGAGTACACCGAGGCGTTCGCGAGCGCCTGCGACCGACTCGGCCTCGATGCGACCGAGTTGTACGCCTGCCGTGAGGCATACAGTGCCGAACGATCGATCGACCGCATCCGGTCGGGAAAACGCAGCCTCTACCCGGACGCAGACATCGTCACGGAACTTGCCAAGCGCTGTCCGACGGCACTCATCAGCAACAACTACGATCCGACGGTCTCGTTCGTCGTCGACCACTTCGGCCTCGAGGCGTTCTCGTTCGTCCGCGGGCGTGACCTCGGTGTCGAGGGCTTCCGCCGGCGAAAACCCGAACCCTACTACCTAAACGAGGCGATCGATGCCCTCGACCTCGAGGGTGGACTTTACGTCGGCGACCGCGAAACCGATCTGCTCGCCGCCTCGAGAGCCGGGCTCGTTCCCGTGCTCATCCGCCGGCCTCACAACGAATCGCTCGAGCCAACGATCGACTCGTATCTCGAGATCGACTCGTTAACGGAGCTTCTCGAGTTGATATAACGCTCGAGCAACACCGGATCGACCGGGATCTACAGCGGACGTCGTGAATCGCCGCCCCGGGGTGGCGATCACACAGGTCCGTCCGATAGTATCAGCCTCCGAGCCCACCGGTACAGCAATCCGTCTTAACGAGGGTCCTCGATCGGTGTCATCTCGAGGGAGTCGGCCTCGAGGATGAGGCGATAGCCACAGTACCCGACAGTGAATCGGTATCAGGGGCTGGGCGCGGCCTTCTGGAGTGCCGTCTCGGCGACGTTACCACCGTAGTCGGCACTTCGGGAGAGTGAATCGAGGATGACACCGAGCGATTGGGCCTCGAGTGGGTCTAACTCCCGGAGCATGCCGTCGACACGGCGGGTGTGTTCGTCGATGTCGAAGACCGACTCGAGTGCGTCGTGGCCAAGCGTACCGGCCTCGTCGCCATCCTCGGAAAGGAGTGCGTCCATCGATTTGTCGATGATATCGGCGGCCTCGGCGTGGAGTTCGAGCAGGCCGTCGGCGACGGGTTCCGGTATGGAATCGAGCTTGCGGCTCAGATGACAGATCTTTACTGCGTGGTCTGCGATCCGCTCGAGTTGGCGGGCACTCGAGTGATACTCAAAGCAGTCCTCGCGGGAGACGCCGAGTGTTTCGGCCGCACGTGGCGAGCGAAGCGTCGCCCGGAAGATCCGCGAGACTACCAGAAACAGTCGGTCGATGTCGTCGTCGCGGTCGATGACGTCACAAGCGAGGTCGTCGTCGTTTTCGATGAGGGCACTTACCGCGTCTTCGAGCATTGCGGTCGCGATCAGGCGCATCCGGCTGACGGCGTTTTCGATCGACAGTTCCGCGGAGTCGAGTAAGTCCTGGACGACCACACAGTCTGTGTCTTCTTCGACGACTTCGACGCCGATCAGCCCCTGGATGGCGGTCCGGATATCCCGGCGCTGGTCGGTTGTAATCCGGCCGGCCTCGAGTCGGATCACGTCGAAGCCGCTTACGTACATTGTCAACACGGCTCGGATCAGCTGTTGGCCCTCGAGTCTCGAGACGTCGAGCGACCCCGTGTGGTGGTCGACGTCGCGTGTGGGCGTCACGAGCAACGTGTCATCGTCGGCGTACAGTTCGACGGTATCGCCGCTCGTAATGTCGTTGTCGGTGGCCCACGTTTTCGGAAGCGAGACCGTATAGGTCGACCCGCCGGTCACCTGGACTTTCCGCGTCTCCATGTCACTGGCTTTCAACGGACAGAACATAAATCCACCTCAATCTATAGAGTCGAGTTGATTTCTGCGAAGAATTTCCGTATGTGACTCATAGCTGTCGGTATCAGTACGGTCTCTTCTGTACGACTATAGTCGCTTGTGATGGTCAACGTACGACTATATAGAAACGCGGTGTGGCGTAGCCAAGCAGTCAGGACCTCCGTCTCTCACCGCAGAACCGAAGCGGCATCCGAACCAGCCCACCCAGCTGTCGACCAGTTGCTAGTACTCCACCAAGCGTCGACTGATGCGTCGAACCGACACCCGCCGACTGGTTCGACCCATCAGTTCAGGCTTGCCAAAGCACTAGCCGGATACGAACTGTTTTTACGTTCCCGGGGAACCTGCAGGTATGCCCGACGAGTCGACAGACGGCGTCTCGCGCCTGGGAAAATCAGGTGTGGGAGTCGTCGTTGGTGGCGTGTTTCTGGCCGGTCTCGGGAGTGGTCTCTCGCTGGCCCCGGCGGCTGCGGTCGTTTTCGTCGCCGGCGTCGTCGGCCTCATCGCAAGCGACAGCCCCGCCCGCCTCCAGCAGTCACTCGGTCTCGCCGCCGTCGGTGCGATCGGGCTCCTCGAGGCTATCCCAGGTGTCGGACTCGGACTGACGGCCGGAACGCTTGCCGTCGTCGCCATCGCCTTCGGACTGTTCGATATCCTCGCGAGCGCGCTTTTGGGACGCGTTCGCCCGGAGT
>LKMM01000202.1 GCA_001563885.1 Natrialbaceae archaeon B1-Br10_E2g27 | reverse complement strand
TGACTTCGCTCGATCATACCCAGATATTATCAGTAGAATACTTAACTATGCTCATCCGGCGACGGCGCTACGCAACGGCAGTATCATAATGGGGGTGAGTAGTCCCAGACCAACTGTCAGACGGTTACGTTCAGTTTGCAGGAGTTACTCCTGAAGTTGGTCTTGTAGTTGGTTTTTTGCCTCCGTTCGACGCCGCTGTGAGAGCGCTGGTGTATCGCCGACGAAGTCAATTTCGACTTGATCTAGCGTTCGTCGGTAGATGTTCGTCCGTCGACCTTCTTCGGAAAGTTGCCGTCCCTCACAGGTCAGCAGGCCCGCATCAACGAGTTCTTCGATCCGACGATAGCAGGTCGCAATTGGAACGTCGATGTCCTCGCTCAGCGTCTGTGCTGACTTCGGCGTCCCAGCCGCGCATAGAATTGCTGCGCTGTACTTGTTGCCAAGAGCTGAAAGCACGGCGGTCGGGTTCTCGTCGCTTCGCTGTGAACGGGACATCGTACAGGTGTTGCGAATTATCAAAAGTGAATCTTTTGGTTGATTCGAACTAGACACGTTGAGCAACTATCCCTATCTGTGGTTAGTCTGATAGATAGCTGTCGATGAATTATGTACGCGCCGAGGGGAGAACGCTTTGGGGATCCGGTTCGAACGGGGGGTATGCACGTCGCGCTCGTTACGGTTGGAGACGAACTGCTCGCCGGACGCACGACGAACACGAACGCCACGTGGCTCTGTGAGCGTCTGAGCGAGCGTGGCGTATCCGTCGAACGGGTGACGACCGTTCCCGATCGAGTCGAGGACATCGCCGATGTAATCGAGACATACCGGACGGCCTACGACGCCGTGATCGTCACGGGTGGGCTGGGGCCAACGCACGACGACGTCACGATGGAGGCTGTCGCCGCCGCGTTTGATCGCCCCCTCGAGGAACACGAGCAAGCACTCGCCTGGCTCGAAGATCACGGCTACTCACGAGGGGATCTCACCGAGGGAACGGCGGCACTGCCGGCTGGAGGGCGGCCACTTCATAACGACGTCGGCGTCGCTCCCGGTGTGACACTCGAGGAAGTGTATGTCCTGCCGGGTGTCCCCTCAGAGATGAAGGCGATGTTCGATCGGATCGCTGCCGAGTTCTCGGGGACGCCGACGTACCGTGAGGTCGTCGTCGCCAACGAACCCGAAAGCGCCTTGCTCGATCGGATCGCCGCAGTCCGCACGCAGTATGACGTCTCGATCGGGAGCTATCCCGGTGAGAACGTTCGGATTGCAATCGAAAGTCCAGACGAAAAACAGAGTACGGAGGCTGCAGCGTGGCTCCGCGAGCGCGTCGAGCGTGTCCGATAATAGACACTAGCGGTACAAATACACGAGCCAGAGCACGACGATCACGAGCCCAAGCGCCAGCGATCCCCAGCCGACGATGTCCATCGGAAGCGCCGTTTCGAGCACGTATGGTAATCCGTTCATCATCGGCGATCAGTGCCACTCCCTCTTAGTTTTTCAGATCCGAGACGACAGCTTTTGAACGCGACCCTCCATACACCAGTTATGGACACGCTGGGGGTCGTCGTCAATCCGATCGCCGGAATGGGCGGTCGGGTCGGCCTGAAGGGAACGGACGACAAACTCGAGAAAGCCAGAGCGTTGGGCGGTGAGCCACGCTCACCTGCCCGCGCGCGGACGGCGCTTCGGTCGCTTTACTCGCGGCGGCCTGAGCTTACGGTGTATACTGCAGCGGCCGTGATGGGCGAAGACGCGACTCGAGACGCGGGATACGAGCCGACTGTCGTCTACGATCCCTTCGATGGGAACGAGTCGATCGACTCGGCCGATCCGGGGACGACAGCAGCCGATACCCAGCGTGCGGTCCGGGAACTTCTCGAGCGAGACGTCGACCTCGTGTTGTTCGTCGGTGGTGATGGGACAGCCGTCGATGTGGCTCGAGTAATCGAAGCGAAAGCAAAAGAGGCCTCGGGAGAGCCGACACCGATGCTCGGTGTCCCTGCAGGGGTGAAAATTTACTCGTCGGTGTTTGCCGTTACGCCACGCGATGCCGGTCGAATCGCCGCCGAGTTCGACCGGATCGAGTCTCGCGAAGTGAACGATATCGACGAAACTGCCTACCGCGACGGCGAAGTTCGAACCGAACTGAAAGCCGTCGTCCCAGTGCCGGTTGCCGACGACGTTCAGTTAGGCAAGCAAGTTGCAAGCGGGAGTCCCGACTCGCTGGCTACTGGATTCGCCCGGGAGATTGACCCCGATCGAACCTACGTCTTCGGGCCCGGTGGGACTGTCGGCGCGATCGAATCCGAACTCGGAATCGATCCCTCGCCACTCGGCGTCGATGTCTGGCGTGACGGCGAAGTGCTCGCCCGTGATGCAGCCGAAGCCGAAATTCTCGAGGTACTCACAGACCCCGTCACGATCGTCGTCTCGCCGATCGGTGGACAGGGGTTCGTCTTCGGCCGCGGCAACCACCAGATTTCGCCCGCGGTCATCGACCGCGCCGACGAAATCACAATCGTCGCCACGGATGAGAAACTCGATGGACTCGAGCAGTTGCGTGTCGATACGGACGAGAAGGCGGTCGATGACTCCTTACGAGGGTGGGTGCGAGTCCGAACTGGTCGGTTCACGACCCGACTCTGCAGAGTTGTATAAGGCTGTGGCATAAATTCCACGTTTCAGTCAAGCATATAACGACCGGCAGAGATGTAATGGCAATATAGTCAATATTAAGTCTTGGTCGTCCGTATGAGGATTCATGGAAACGCGGAAAGTACAACGACTCGGTCCATCAACCCTCGCAATGACGCTTCCGGCGGAGTGGGCCGCCGAACACGGTGTCGAGAAAGGTGACGAGGTGTCGCTACGGACCAGTGGGAAGGGGACGCTGACGGTGATGCCGGAATCGGCGAACACCGAGGAGACGGAAGCCATTATTCACACTGACGACCTGGATGCCGGTGCCGTCGAACGGGCCATCGTCGCCCAGTACGTTCTCGGTCGACGGATCATCCGAATCGAACGCCAAAACGGAGCCCTCGAATCCGATCACATAAACGCCGTCTACCAGGCCGAAACCCAGCTTATGGGTCTCGGCGTCATCGAGGAGACTCCCGAAAGCATCTCGATTCGCTGCTCGGTCGATCCCGAGGATTTCACCCTGGATAATCTCCTAGAGCGACTCGAGCGGACCGGTCAGACGATGCGTGGTGAGGGAATCAAAGCGCTGGCTCACGGCAATCCCGATCTGGCCCAGCGGGCGTTAAACCGGGAGCGACAGGCAAACAAAATCTTTGTCCTGTTGCTTCGATTGATTTTTACCGCCTACCAGAACCCGAACTTAGCGCGTGCAGTCGGCTTAAACAGCGGGTTCCCGCTGATCGGCTACCGAGCCATCGCGAAGAACCTCGAGTTGACCGCCGACAACGGCGAGGATATCGCCGAAATCGTCATCGATACTGAGGGGCACAGCCTGAACGTCGACAACTCCGTGATGCGGGATATCCGGGAGTTAAACGACCAGGTCGACGAGATCACGACCAGGTCGGTCGAAGCGGCCGTCGAACGCGACTACGACAAATCGAACGAGGTACGCCAGCTATTCCACGATATCTCCGACCGCGAAAAGGAGATCTTAGCCGAGTTACCGGAGATGGAAAACGAGGATCTGCTTCGGATCCGGGAAGTCCTCGTCAGCCTCCAGCAAACCGCCCAGTACGCTATGCGAAACGCAGAGATTGCAGCAAACCTCGCGCTGAACGAAGAGTCAGATCACACGACGATCAAGTGATCGACCGTCGCGGTCGACCCGTCTGCTGGCGGCGCATTGTCACTTTTTGTACACATCCACGATATCGGACCGAAAATGCGTGTTATTAAGAGACCCCGCTAACAAGAGCCACACATGGCTACGGAATCAGAGTCGGCGACTGATATGGGTATGGGACTTGCGTTGGCACTCGGTGCACTCGCGACGATCGGTGCGGGACTGATGTTCATCGGTGCTCCCGATATCGACGCTGCCTGGGGCTTTGCCGCCGCGGTCGTCTTCAGTTCGCTTGCGGTCGTCGGCGTCCACCTCTACTGGGGATAGTGGCTTCGACGGGGACGACAGCGTTGTAGCCCTGAATTAAACCACGCCGCTTTGTTCGAAAAAGCGATCGAGGCGGTCGATCGCTCGTTCGATATTCTCGAGGTCGGTTGCATACGAAAATCTGAGATAATCGGCCGCGCGCTCGCCGAAGTCGACTCCCGGCGTAACGGCCACGCCTGCCTCCTCGAGCAGACAGTCGGCGATCTCGAGGGAGTCGCCGGGTAACTCGCTGACGTCGGCTAACACGTAGTAGGCTCCCTGCGGTGTATAGCCGAGGTCGAGCCCCCACTCGGAGACGGCCGCAACCAGCAGATCACGCCGATCACGGTAGCGATTCCGGATTTCGGCCAGTCGATTCTCGTTGGCCTCGAGGGCAGCGATTGCGCCATCTTGAACGAAATTCGGTGCACAGATCAACAGGTTCTGCATTAGTCGGTTGATCGGGTCGACGAACGCAGGCGGGACGACCATCCACCCGAGTCGCCAGCCCGTCATCGCAAACCGTTTCGAAAAGCCGTCTAAGACGATGGCATCCTCGGTGTACTCGAGGATCGTGTGTTCGGTGACGTCATACGACAGGCCGTGGTAGACCTCATCCGAGATAATCGTCGTCTTGGTGGCTCTTGTGAGCGCGGCCAGATCAGCGAGCGTGGAACCGTCCATTACTGCCCCTGTGGGATTGGCCGGTGAGTTGATCAGGAGTGTCTCCGTCGATTCCTCGAGTGCTCCCTCGAAATCGTCGACAGCGGGTTCGAACGCGTTGGCGGCATAGAGCGGAACGGTCACGACGTGCCCGCCGACCGTCCGAACGAAGTTCGGATAACACGCGTAGTGTGGATCAGTGAGGACGACCTGGTCGCCAGGATCGACCGTCGCGGCCAGTGCGAGCAACAGGCCGGGCGAAGAACCGGGAGTAACGATGATCCGTTCGGGATCGACATCGACACCGTACGTGCGGTCGTAGTAGGCCGAAATCGC
>LKMM01000201.1 GCA_001563885.1 Natrialbaceae archaeon B1-Br10_E2g27 | reverse complement strand
CCTCGAGTTCGTCGAACAACGCTTCGACCCGGCGTTCGATCTCCGCTCTAATCACCCGAACCTCCTCGAGTGGCCGCCCGTGGGGGTCGGTCAGGTCCCAATCGCGGGCGTCACCGCGCCACGTCGCAGGACAGATCCCCTCGGCCGAACAGCCCATCGTGAGCACGATATCGGAGTCGACAAGTTCGTCCCGGGAGATCGCTCGAGGGTTGTGACCTGCGAGATCGATACCGACTTCCGCCATCGCCTCGGCGACGACCGGGTGGACCTCGTCGGCAGGATCGGTGCCACCGGTTTTGATCTCGACGTTCTCGAGGCCCCGTTGCTCTCGAAGGCGTTTTGCAAATGCGGTCGCCATCTGGCTTCGGCCGGCGTTCTGTACGCAAACGAAACTGAGTGTTGTGGACATGACGTTGGGTTGGTCTGGGTCGATATTAACGGTCGCCGTCTCGAGTAGACGGGCGTCGGTACGAGTCGGCGAGTGCCGACTGAGTCTGGATATCCGCGATGGTTTCGAGGAGAGCAACCGTCCGCCGAAGTCGATCGATCGCTATCGCAGCCGTCGGCTCTGAGACGTCCGTCGCGTGTCGGCCGAGGTCGTCGATCGCCTCCAGGACGGTCGGACGCTCCTCGTAGACCTGTTTGGTCTCGCCGGAAAGCGCACACTCGAGGAGCGTCCGGGCGTCGTCCCCAACGGACTCGAAACGGTCACCGAGAGAGTCGGCCGGCAGGGTGGCACCCTCGAGTGACAGTCGAGCGATGTCGACGGCGTGGCTGGCGAGATGTTCGAGAGCCATCATAATGCGGTAGCTCTGGAAGGCCTCGAGTCGGTCGGTCCCCAGGCGGTCGAGTTCGGTGACCTCGGAGAGCCCACGGTGGGTGCCTCGGGCGACAAACGACACCAGTCGGTTTAGGTCCTCGAGTCGATCCGTTGCTCGTCGGCTTCGGTCAGTGTCGCCTGTGACATAGGCCTCGATGGCGTCGGCGTACAGTTCGAGGACGAGCTGTCGAGCCTGGGCGACCGTCTGGGGAAGCGAGACGTCACTGGTGTCGAGGACGTCGGTGATCGTTATCCGATCGCCATCGTCGCTGTCGATCGCGACGCCGACGAAGCCACTGACGGTACGTTCGATCGTCCGTCGCACCGAGGGGTCGGCGGTCTCGAGTCCGGTCACGGCGAGTCGGTCACAGCCGATCAGATAGGCCGCCTCGACGGTTCGGGCGAGTGACGACTCCGAACGGTCGGTCACAGCAATCTCGACACACCGCTTGTGTGTCGAAACCGTCTCCGTTGCGGCCACCAGCCGATCCTCGTGGGGGTAGAGATACATCGACGACCCAGACTCGAGTCCTTGCTCGAGCGCCCAGGGTTTGGGTAGGGAGACGACGTACGTCGAGTTGCCGGCGAGTTGGACCTTTCGTTCGATCGGGTCGCCGGCGGTGGCCTCCTGGCTCATCAGTAGATCAACTCCTCGTTGTTATCGACCATATAGAGCGTGCGTGCGACGATGTTGACCGCGTGATCGCCGACACGCTCGAGATCACGGATCGTCAACAGCGAACGCGAGACGTCTTCGAACACCGCCTCGTCGGTCGCCTCGCGTTCGACGAGGTCGTAGACGACGGCGCGACTCGCCCGTTCACACCGTCTGTCGATCTCGTCGTCGCGTTCGGCAACCTCGTAGGTCGCCTGTACGTCGTCGGTCGCGTAGGCCAACATGGCCGCCTCGACCATCTCGACAGTCTGTGCTCCAATATCGCCGACGTCGACCTCGGGGTACCGATCGCCGGCGACATCGTCGGCTTCGAGGGCATACTCCGCGACGTTCACTGCGAGGTCACCGACCCGCTCGAGATCGGTGATGATCTTAAACGACGAGGCAATAAATCGGAGGTCGCCGGCGACCGGCTGCTGGAGGGCAAACAGGTCGATACACTCCCCCTCGAGGTCGAGATAGAGCCGGTTGATCTCGCTGTCGCCTTCGATTATGGCTTCGGCGAGGGCGTCGTCGCCGGTTTCGTAGGCCTCGAGCGCCCGGCGTAGGCGTCCGCAGACGACGTCGCTCATCTCGAGGACGGCCTCGCGCAGTTCGTACAGCTGTTTTTGGTAGGCGGTTCGTGACATGGTTAGCCGAACTTTCCGGTGATGTAGTCTTCGACCCGGCTATCGGCGGGGTTTTCGAAGACCGTCGCCGTATCGTCGAACTCGACGAGTTCGCCGCCGGTGAGAAAGACAGCCGTCTTATCCGAAATGCGGGCCGCCTGTTGCATGTTGTGGGTGACGATGATAACGGTGTACTCAGAGACCAGTTCGTCGATCAGATCTTCGATCTTCGAGGCAGCAACGGGATCTAACGCCGAGGTCGGCTCGTCCATCAGGATCACCTCGGGGTCGGGAGCGATCGCTCGAGCGATACAGAGTCGCTGCTGTTGCCCGCCGGAAAGGTCCAGTCCCGACTCCTCGAGTTGTCCGTCGACTTCGTCCCAGAGCGCCGCCCCGCGCAGTGCGCGCTCGACTGCCTCGTCGAGGTCGACATCGTCGGCTTTCCCCTGGATGCGGAGGCCGTAGGCGACGTTGTCGTAGATGCTCTTGGGGAAGGGGTTGGGTGCCTGGAAGACCTGGCCGATCGTGCGGCGCAAGGCGACGGGATCGACGTGGTCGGCGTAGACGTTCGTTCCCTTGAACCTGAGTTCGCCGTCGACCGAACACGACGGAATGCGGTCGTTCATCCGATTGATCGAGCGCAGGAACGTCGACTTCCCACAGCCCGAAGGACCGATAATCGCCGTCACCTTGTTTTCTGGAATTTCGATCGAGACGTCCGACAGCGCCCGTTGCTCGCCGTAGCTGACAGAGAGGTTCGTGGCGCTGACGACGGTCTCGGTCGGGGTCTGACTCCGCTGGGAGTCGACCGAGACCTCCGTCTCGATGAGCGTACTCGATTCGTCGGTCGTCGATTCAGTCTCGTTTGAGGTGTCTGTCGTGTTGCTAGACATTGGTGATCGAACCCTCCGTTTCGTACTTCTTTCGCAGGTAGCCAGCAAGGGCGTACATCACGACCAGGAAGACGAGCAAGACGACGATACCGAGTGCCGCCAGCCCGTTGAACATCCGGTCGGCCTGGTAGGTCCAGTTGTAGATCTGGGTCGGCATCGCGCTAAACGACGAGAGCGGCCCCGACGGATAGCGCGTGGCGTGGAGCATGGTACCGACCATGATCAGCGGTGCCGTCTCGCCGATCGCGCGGGCGAGCGCCAGGATCGTCCCGGTGAGGATACCCGGCATCGCTTGCGGCAAGACGACCTGGCGGACGGTCTGCCACGTGGTCGCGCCCATCGCGTAGGAGCCGTCACGAACGCTGCTCGGCACGGCTCGGATCGCCTCGATCGAGGCGACGATGATGATGGGGACGATGAGCAGCGCCAGTGCGATCGCGCCAGCTAAGATCACGGAGCCGAGGCCGGCGTCGTTGACGATCAGCGCGAGCACGAGTAGTCCGTAGACGATCGAGGGGACGCCCGCGAGGTTCGCTAAATTCGCCTCGATGAGCCGGGTGGTCCGGGTTTCGGGTGCGTATTCGACCAGGTAGATCGCACAGCCGACGGCGATAGCGAACGCCAGGACGGCCGTCAGCGCCATCAACCACAGCGAGGCGACGATCGATGCCCCGAAGCCGGCGCGTTCGGCCCGCGAGGACGACGGCTCGGTCAGAAACTGGACGGGATCGATGTTGAACGTCGTCAACCCCTGATAGGACTCCCAGATCACGTCGGCGATCAACAGGACCAGGATGACCAGCCCGAACAGCGAGGCGGCGACGAGCAGGCCGTGGAAGAGCCGGTTGATCAGCTTCTCGCGACCCAGGTCGATGTCGGCGAAGAGGTCGCCGCGTTGGGTGCTCATCGGTACTCCTCCTGGAATCGGCGTTTCATCCGGTCGTTGAGTAGGTTCATCGAGAGTGTCATCAGGAACAGGAGTAGGCCGACAGCGAACAGACTCTGGTACTCGACGGTGCCGACCGCGCTCGTCCCTCGAGCCATCGAGACGAGATACGCCGTCATCGTCATGATCTCGTCGAACGGGTTCGCGGTGAGGTTCGCGTTGAAGCCCGCAGCGAGGGTAACCGCCATCGTCTCGCCGATCGCCCGCGAGAGCGCGAGGATGTAGGAGGCGAAAATGCCCGACACCGCGGCGGGAAGGACGATTCGAAGCGAGACCTGGTACTTCGTTGCGCCCAGCGCGTACGCGCCGTTTCGAAGGTCGTCTGGCACCGCCTGCATGGCGTCTTCGCTGATCGAGGAGACCATCGGGATCGTCATCGTCCCGACGACGAGGATTCCCGCGAGCAGGCTGTACCGGCCAACCCGGACGCCCATCATCCACTCCGCAACCGGCTCGATGACGAACGGTGCGAGAAAGCTCACCGACTCGAGCCAGGCCCCGGTCGGGTTGATGATATTCGAGGCGATCCCGCCCACCACCACGGGGGTGAGAAACGAGACCGCAAAGTAGCCATAAACGATGGTCGGGATGCCCGCGAGCACCTCGAGCAGCGGTTTGAGTTTGTTTCGTGTCTCTGTGTTCGCGTACTCGGAGAGATACAGCGCCGTGGCCGTCCCGATCGGGATCGAGACGAGGCCGGCACCGATCGTGATCGCGAGCGTCCCCCAGACGATCGGGAGGACGCCGTGGGCGGGCGTCGAGTGGTCGGGTGCCCACCGGGTTCCGGTGAAGAACTCGGTGAAGGTCACCGTTCGCTCGATTCCTCCGCCCGCGATCATCTCGCTGATCCGAGCACCGAAAAAGTAGCTGGCTGCGTTGTCAAACAGGACCAGGAAGATCGCAACGGTCGTCACGACGGTGACCGTCGCACAGCCAAAGAGCACTCGTCGGACGCGTTTGTTCTTTTCGTGGGCGTCTTCGAGGCTATCATCGCCGGAAATCCCCGATCCCGATTGTGGTTCTGTGCTCATAATTCTGAAATGAAAGCGTGTTCAGTCGGCCGGTTTACGGGTCCTGTCGCTCGACGGTGATCGCATCGGGATCCTCGCCGATCTCCTCGAGGACCGAATCGAGTTGATCGTGGTTGTCGACGAT
>LKMM01000200.1 GCA_001563885.1 Natrialbaceae archaeon B1-Br10_E2g27 | reverse complement strand
TCTTCGGGACGTTCCTGTTGGTTCCGTATATGACCGTCTTCTATCCGGTGCAGGCGGCCGAATACGTCGATTGGGGTGTGCTCGGGCTCTACGCCGAGGCCTTTGGCACCTTCGATGGGACGCTTGCCGGTCCGTTGTTTTTGACGGTGACGACGGCGGTGCTCTATCTGGCCGGGATGCCGCTTTTACGTGGGGCGTACATCTCCCTGAAACTCCGGCGTCCGAACACGCATTTGCTCGCGACGGTCACAATCGTCGCCGCCTACGCATACGGAACCATCGCGTTCGCGTACGGTCGACCAGATGTCTACTACGACCTGACGATCATCATCGCCGCGCTGGTCGTCGGGGCGATTTTTTACGAGTCGATCGTCAAGCGACAGGCGACGGCTCGGCTCACCGATCTAACCATCTCGCAGGTCACAACGGCCCGACGCATCGTGTCTTCGGGGACTGAGACCGTTTCGGTCGAGGAACTCGAGGCTGGCGATCGGGTGCTCGTTCGTGCGGGTGAGCGCATCCCCGTCGATGGCGTCCTCGCAGATGGTCGGTGTACCGTCGAGGAGGCCGTCGTCACCGGCGAATCGCTTCCAATCGCGAAAACACCGGGTGATCCCGTGATCGGTGGCTCGGTCGTCAGAACCGATGCGGCGACCGTTATCGTCGACCAGCCAACGAGCAGTATCGATCGGCTCACCGAGCGTGTCTGGGACGTCCAGAGTGCAGACCACGGCGTGAGCAGGCGAGCCGACACACTCGCAGCGACACTCACGCCAGCCGTTTTCGCCATCGTCATCCTCGTCGGTATCGGCTCGCTTGCGTTCGGGTCGAACGCGACGACGGCTCTGCTGGCCGTCTTGCTGAGTGCAATCGCCGCCAGCCCATGGGGACTCGCGTTCGCACCACCGCTGACCGTCGCCGAAACCGTCCGCGAAGCCGCCGAGGAGGGCGTTATCGTCTTCGATGAAACCGTCTTCGAACGGCTCCGTGCAGTCGACGTCGTCGTCTTCGATAAGACCGGAACCCTGACAACAGGCGAGATGACCATCCACACGACCGACGCCTCCGAAGGCCTGCTTGCGGCCGCGGCCACACTCGAGGATCGGGCTGCCCATCCTGCTGGGGCGGCTATTGCAGACGCGACCGACGCACCATCGAAGACGGTTGAAGAGTTTCACAGTTACCCGACCGGCGTCGGCGGACAGGTCGACGGCGACCGAATCCTGGTCGGACATCCACACTGCTTCGAAGAGCACGGATGGGACCTCCCCGATGACATCGAGATGGCCGTTGCCAACGCCCGCGAGCGAGGGCAACTCCCGGTCGTTCTCGGGCGTGAGGGAACTGCGGAGGGAGTCGTTGTCCTCGGTGATGAGCCTCGAGCGGACTGGGAGTCGGTCGTCTCGAGACTTTCCGAACTCGGTCTCGAGGTGGTCGTCCTGACGGGCGATGATGACTCCGGGGCCGCGTTTCTCCGGGAGCATAACGCGGTTGATCACGTCTTTGCAGGCGTTCCGCCGGATGGCAAGACGGCGACGATTGAGCGACTGCGGACAGACAACCGAGTCGCGATGGTCGGCGACGGGACGAACGATGCCACAGCACTCGCTGTCGCCGATCTCGGAATCTCGCTTGGAAGTGGAACCGCACTGGCTGCTGACGCCGCCGATCTGGCGATTGCCGACGACGATCTGGGTGGCGTCGAGCGAGCTTTCGAACTTGCGACCGCCGCACAGACTCGAGTCACCCAGAATCTCAGGCTAGCACTCCTCTACAACGTCATCGCGGTCCCGCTCGCGCTCGCCGGCGTACTGACGCCGCTGTTTGCAACCGCGGGCGTCGCACTGACGGCGATACTCGTCGCGGCAAACGCCTCGCGGCCGCTACTCGACTAATCGACCAATCGCCACGCACCCGAATCGGTGGACTCGAGGACGTCCCGGCGTTCCATCTCTGTGAGAACCTCTCGGAGACGGTCGGGCTGGGCGATTTCAAGTTCGATCCGATCGATGTCGTGGTACGAAGCCAGCGAGTGGCGAACGTCGTCTTCGGTGAACGTCTCCCGGTCGGCTCGGTCCATCGCCCCCGAGATGAGATCGACCATGTCCTCGATGAAGTTCCACGGGTAGACGACCCAGGTCCACTCCTCGAGGCGTTCGCCGACGTAGTCGGGTTCGAACTCGCTGGTCTGGAGTAACTGCAGGGTCGCGGTCCGGACTTCGCCAGCGTCGCGGTCGGCAACGTACTCGTAGGCACGTTCGATCGAGCCGCCGGTGTCGGCGATATCGTCGATGATGAGGACGTCTTTTCCTGCAACGCTTCCTTCCGGCATCGGGTAGCGGACGCTCGGTTCGCCGGTCTTCTCGGCCGTGCCAACGTAGTGTTCCATCTTCAGGCTCGTCAGGTCGTCGAGGCCGAGAAAATCACAGCAACAGCGACCAGCGAACCAGCCCCCGCGGGCCAGTGCAACGATGACGTCGGGTTCGAACTCGTCGTCGCGGACATCGTCGCTGACGTCCCGACACAGCCCGTAAATGTACTCCCAGTTCGTCACCGTACAGTCGAAGTCCTCCGGTAACTCGGACATGGTAGCTACTCGGCAAGGAGCGTGCAATCTTCATAAATGGGCTGATACGCTCGAGGCCGACACTCGAGGGCGCGAATCTGACTCGAGCGTGCACAACTCGAGCGAACGGCCGTGTGGAGTTACCTCATTCGATGTCTGTCGTTTCGATCAGCCAGTGTTATAACTTAGTAGTATAACCTAGTTATCGATGACAAAGACCCAACTCAGCGCCGCCCGCGAGGGAATGGTCACCGACGCAATGGAGCGCATCGCCGAACGCGAAAACTGCGACCCCGAGTTCGTCAGACAGCAAGTCGCCGACGGACAGGCGGTAATTCCAGCAAATCACGCCCACGACGCACTCGATCCGATGATTATCGGCCGTGAGTTTGCAACGAAAGTCAACGCCAACATCGGTAACAGCGAGACGACGAGCGACCTCAAGACCGAACTCGAGAAACTGCATACGGCGGTTCACTACGGCGCAGATACGGTGATGGATCTCGGCACCGGATCCGATCTCGACGAAATTCGCGAGGCACACATCGATCACTCGCCAATCCCGCTCGGAACGGTTCCGTTGTACGAGGCCGTAAAGCGTGCAGGCAGTCCCGAGGACCTGACGACCGATCTCTTGCTCGAAGTGATCGACAAACAGGCCAGACAGGGCGTCGATTACATGACGATTCATGCAGGAATCCTCGCTGAACACCTTTCGTTGACCAACGATCGAAAGACGGGAATCGTCTCGCGTGGGGGCTCGATCATGGCAAAGTGGATGGAAGCCCACGGCGAGCAGAACCCGCTGTTTCAGGTCTTTGAGGATATCTGTGGGATTTTTGCCGACCACGACGTTACGTTTAGCCTCGGCGACAGCCTTCGGCCAGGCTGTCTCGCAGATGCCTGTGATGAGGCCCAGTATGCCGAACTCGACGTTCTCGGCGAGTTGACACACAGAGCCTGGGACCACGACGTACAGGTGATGGTCGAAGGGCCGGGCCACGTCCCAATGGACAAAGTCGCCGAAAACGTCGAGCGCCAACAAGACGTCTGTGATGGTGCGCCATTTTACGTCCTCGGCCCGCTGGTGACCGATATCGCGCCCGGCTACGACCACATCACGAGTGCCATCGGCGCAGCGATGGCTGCCCAGGCCGGCGCGGCGATGCTCTGTTATGTGACTCCGAAAGAACACCTCGGACTCCCTGAAGAAAAAGACGTCCGTGATGGGCTGGCTGCCTATCGAATCGCTGCCCACGCCGGCGACGTCGCAAACGGTCGTCCCGGCGCTCGAGACTGGGACGACGCTCTCTCGGAAGCCCGCTATGCCTTCGACTGGCGCGAGCAGTTCCGGCTCGCACTCGACCCCCAGCGGGCCAAGCAGTTCCACGACCAGACGCTGCCCGGAGACAACTACAAGGAGGCCCGATTCTGCTCGATGTGTGGCGTCGAGTTTTGCTCGATGCGTATCGACCAGGATGCGCGTGAGAGCGCCGACGAAGCCAACGAACGCGAGGCGATGACCGACCTCGAGGCCGGAACCGACCTCGAGACCTCCGCCGCCGCCGAGGTGAACCAGCCGCCAGTCGGCACCCACGACTCGAGCGGGCTAGAAGCGCTCGAGGCGGTCCGGACGTCGACTGTAGAAGGTGCAAGCGACGACTGACAGTATCGAGCGACGGCTGGCGAATAACGGTACAAAACAGCAGTTGGGAAACACCATTATGTCTATGAGCCCGATACCGTAGGTATGACCGACCGACAGAGTCGACGGGCAATTCTCGCAAGCGTGGGGGCGACGGTCGCACTGGCCGGCTGTCTTGGCGAGGATACTCCAACCGATGACGAGGAAAACGGCGGGGACGGCCCAGACGACGGCGGAGAGGACCCAGAGACAGCCGAGAATCTCGAGTGGCAAGAAGCGACCCTCGAGGACGTCACTACTGGCAAGTCGTTTACCATCGATGACAGTGACCAGCCCGTGGTCGTTCACACGTTTGCTTCTTACTGTCCGACCTGTCACTCCCAGCAAGAAGAAATCGACGAGATAGCAAGCGACCACGAGGATGTTCGCTTCGTCGACCTGGCGATACAGGGTGGTGATGACCCCGATAGCGTCGCCGACCACGCCGTAGACAACGGCTACGAGTGGACGTTTGCGATGGCCGACGACGATCTCACCAGTTCGCTCGTCGACGAATTCGGCCAGGAGATCAGTGTCCACGCCCAATCGCCGCTGGTCGTCGTCTGTTCGGATGGCTCGACCCAGACTGTCGAAAAAGTCGCGAGCGCAGCCCAGATCCGAACGAGCCTCGAAGAGTGTGGGTGACGTCGTCCAGAAACCGGATTCGCGGACCGAGGATTCATACCCCCTTCGGCCGACCGACTTCCTATGAACACGACTCGAGTCTTACAGGTCGATGCCTTTACCGACGAACCGCTATCCGGCAATCCCGCAGGTGTCGTTCCCGAAGCCGACGGCCTCGCCGTCGACCAGATGCAGGCTATCGCCACCGAGATGGCCGTCAGCGAGACGGC
>LKMM01000199.1 GCA_001563885.1 Natrialbaceae archaeon B1-Br10_E2g27 | reverse complement strand
GACGTCGTATTCACCCTCCTGGAGTGCGGTAATGTTCGACCCAACTTCCTTGGCGGTCATCCCGAGTTCTTGCCCGATAAGTCGTGATTTGAAGTAGGTTTTCGTCCGCCCCTTCTTTTTGAGATAGTGAAGGATTTTCCGTTGTTTGCTCGTGAGGTTGGGGGCCATCGCAGTACTCATATATAGTCATAGACGACCGGTGTTATTAGCGGGTTTGGTACGACAGGTTAACCCAGCATCGTCTTGCGGTTTTTCCACAAAGTAATCTACTAATACGCGAACGGAAAGTATTCGTTGGTACAGCCGGTTAATTCATACATGTTGACGATACTCACGAAATGTGATATGTTGTTTAGTAAAACGGGATTTCCAATTTAGGTAAGAAAGTCTTACCTGTAGTAGGAGACAGAAAACGGTCCAAATGCACACGCGAGTGCCTGACCGAGTGCAGCCGTTCGGTCGGTGAGTCCGTCAGTAAACACCCCCGCCGCACCGTCGGCCTGGGCGACGTCGGATCTTCCGAGTAGGTCGTCGAGAACCGGTCCGAGTTCCTCGTTAGCGACTCGACTCGAGACCGGTTCGGGAAGCCTAAGCGTCGGCCCGCTTGCACACTCGAGGCGAGTTCCGTCGGTGACGGCCGCCCACATGATCAATGAGTGTCCCGGAACAGCCTCGAGTGTTGCGACCCCGCCCTCGAGTCCGATTCCGTACTCGGCGTCCGACTGTTCGAGTGCTCGCCGAGCCCGCGTTTTCGCGCCGGTGACGGTCTGATCGACCGACCGAGGTTGTTCGGGGACACCCGAATCGACCGAGACGGCACTGATGTCCGGATCGAATTGCTCGAGTGTCGTTTCGACAGCAGCTATCTTGACCGGGTTGGTGCTTCCAACCGCGACGTGCATACGAAATAGTTGGTCGGTTCCCAATTGAGTCGTGCGCTTCGGGCCAGAAACCTCCATAATGAATCCTCTGGTTTTTCATACCAGTTCCGACGAATTACCGCTTTTCGAGCGCTGTCGGATTCGAATTTCGAAATTCTTAAATACTGGGTGTCAGAACGGAGTAGGTAACGACTCCGTCCGGGCTTTTGCATCCCGCTCGTCCGGGCAGTACTCGCCATCCGCATATGACCAACGCATCACCGAACACGAGAGTACGGCGTACCGAACACGAAACGACCGAGGAGGAGACGGCCGAACACGACGACCTCGTTTGCCCGGAGTGTACGGGTAATCTGGTCGTTGATGACGAACACGGAGAGACAGTCTGTGAAGACTGTGGCCTGGTCGTCCAAGAGGATTCCGTCGACCGCGGCCCCGAGTGGCGAGCGTTCGACGCCGCCGAAAAGAATCAGAAATCGCGCGTGGGCGCGCCCACGACGAACACGATGCACGACAAGGGGCTGTCGACGAACATCGACTGGCGGAACAAAGACGCCTACGGGAACGCACTCGGTTCGCGCCAGCGCGAGAAAATGCAGCGGCTGCGAAAGTGGAACGAACGCTTCCGAACGCGCGATTCGAAAGAACGCAATCTCAAGCAGGCCCTCGGTGAGATCGACCGGATGGCCTCTGCACTTGGCCTGCCGACGAACGTCCGTGAGACGGCAAGTGTCATCTACCGACGCGCACTCGATGAGGACCTGCTGCCCGGTCGCTCCATCGAGGGCGTCTCGACTGCCTGTGTCTATGCCGCTGCCCGTCAGGCCGGTGTGCCACGTTCGCTCGACGAAATCGCCGACGTCTCTCGTGTCGAGAAAAACGAAATCGCCCGTACCTACCGCTATGTCGTCAGGGAACTCGGCCTCGAGGTCCAGCCCGCCGACCCCGAAAGCTACGTTCCCCGGTTTGCCTCGGGACTCGGCCTCTCGGATGAGGCCGAACACCGCGCCCGGTCACTGCTTCGAAACGCCAAAGAAAAGGGCGTTCACTCGGGCAAATCGCCGGTTGGACTGGCCGCAGCAGCCGTCTACGCCGCTGCCTTGCTCACGAATGAAAAAACTACTCAGGCTGCCGTAAGTGACGTTGCCGATATCTCCGAAGTGACGATCCGCAACCGCTATCACGAACTGCTCGAGGCCGAGGAAACCCTCGGCGTCGCCTGATCCGCTGGATTCGACATCACTCTCGCTGAATTCGACACCGTTTTTCGCTCGCCTCGAGACAGCTTGAGGTATGAATCTCGATTTCGATTCGTTTGTGCTGGCGGCCTCGACTGTTGATCTGACCGACGAACCGGCTGCCCGACCCCACGCCGATGCCATCGAGTACCGGATGGACGTAGCCGAGCGACCGCTCTCTGCACTCGAGGGGTACGACGGTGAGTTGCCGATTCTCGCGACCAATCGCGCATCGTGGGAAGGCGGCGAGTACGAGGGAAGCGACGAGAAACGTCTCGCCCAGCTAGCAGAGGCAACAGCCCTCGAGGCCGTCTGTGCGATCGACATCGAACTCGAGTCACTTCGGGCTGGTGATGCTGACGAACTGGTCGAGAGTGCTCGTGAACGCGACGTCAGTATCGTCGCCTCGGCACACGATTTCGAGGGGATGCCGGACGAAATCGAACTGCTGGAGACGCTTTCGGAGGCATGCGAGTACGCGGATGTCGGCAAGTTCGCTGCAACTGCTGAAAGCCGTGAGGACACGCTGGCATTGCTCGCGGTTACCCACCGGCTGAGTACCGACGGCAAGCGGGTGGCGACGATGGCGATGGGAGAATCCGGAAGCCATACACGAGCTGTCGCACCCGTCTACGGCTCGAAGATCGGGTATGCGCCGGTCGACATTGCTGAAGCCACCGCACCGGGACAGTACGACCTCGAGACGCTTGCAGGGCTCGTCGACACACTCGAGTAGGTGAAAACGG
This sequence comes from Natrialbaceae archaeon B1-Br10_E2g27, assembly GCA_001563885.1. Classification (GTDB taxonomy): domain Archaea; phylum Halobacteriota; class Halobacteria; order Halobacteriales; family Natrialbaceae; genus Natrarchaeobaculum. The sequence goes on along the minus strand of LKMM01000199.1, from coordinate 2,242 downwards.
ACGGTCGAGGGGAGTCACACGTGTCGGTCCCGGGAGCCGAACGTGTGGGCGGCCGAGCGACGGGCTAGTGCCGGCGACGACGTGAAAAGCGTCTGCACCGGCGTCGGCACAGACGCGACGCGCAAATAAAAGCTCGGCGGTCGGTGATTGCTGGACCCATCGGCACCACTCGTTACAGGCGTCGGTCCAGCAGTGCCGGAAACTCCTCACGGACCGCTGTCACGCGATCGGGGTCGATTTCGCCTGTCACCAGCGTCGGTTGGTCACCACTCGAGGCGACGGCGACCCCCCATGGATCGTAGACCGTCGACCGACCGAGCAACGTCGCATCCGCCTCGGGAAAGTGGCCGCTTCCGTTTATTGTTGCCACATAACACTGGTTTTCGATGGCACGCGCCCGGGAAAGCGTTTCCCAGTGTTCGACTCGCGGGTACGGCCACGCACTCGGGACGAGCAAGAGTTCCACACCGGCGTCGACGAACTGGCGGTACAGTTCCGGAAACCGAAGATCATAACAGGTCGTTACCGCGACGGTGACCCCACCGATCGTGGCCGTCTCGAGGCGTTCGCCCGGGACAAGCAACTCGGATTCGGCCGAATCGTACCCAAATAGGTGGTGTTTTCGGTAGACAAGCACGATCTCGCCCGTCTCGTCGATAAGAACCGCCGTGTTTGCGAGGCCAGCGTCTGCGGGTGTCGGCACCGAGTCAGTCGCGGCGAGGTCCTCGACGAAGCTTCCGCCAAGAATCGCTATGCCGTGTTCGGCAGCCGCCTCGCACAATCGCGTGACGGTCTCTCCCTCGAGGCTCTCTGCTTGGCGTTCGTAACAATCGAACGCAAAGTAGCCGACGGTAAACAGTTCCGGAAGCCCAACGAGATCGACGCCGTTCTCAGCCGCCCGTTTTACGGCTTCGAGAGCGCGGTCGACGTTGGCCTCGAGTGCCCCGGACTCGATCCGAAGCTGAGCGAGTGCGATACGCAACGACGGGTCCCCGGGTGTTGATCCAGTGACGTCCATCGGATTACCTCTCACTTGTCCGGCGAAAATCGCGCTCGAGTGCCCGATGGAGGTTGTCGATTTCCCCGTCCAGATTGCGTTTGAAAAAGCGTTCGACGCCCGGCAGTTTCCCGTCAACGACAAAGCGGTTCTCGAGACGTGAGCCATCCCCGGTCTCGACGATTTGATGTTCGCCGGTGACGTCCATGACTTTCGATTTTCCGACGAACTTGACGTACTCTGGCGGATTTCGTGTTACGTCTTCGGTGTCTACCCGTACTGTCTGGCGAATGAGGGGGATCGGAAGTTCGACGTGCCAGGTCACTCGTCGGCCGTCGGGATCGGTTGTATCGAACTCGTCGACGACGCTGATCGATCGTGCCCGATTCTCGGGGTCCGCGATGAACTCCCACACCCGCTGCGGTGGCGCTCGTAGTTCGAACGAGCGCTCGACCCGTACCGTCATGGCTCTACCTGGGGGGTTCTTCGATAAAAAGCCCGTGGACCGAGCAATCGCCACCGCTGTTAGTATGCAGTTGGGTTAGCTAACCGTTACTTTCCACGTTGTCGACCGAGCACGGCCCCATTTTTCGATATCCACCTCATCAGATTTCTCCGCAAGGTGAGGAAGCCGCGCACCGACCTGTTTCGACGAGAGTCCGATCGCGTTCGCGATGTTTTTCGCCCTGAAATATTGTTCACCGCGGGCGGCACTCTCGCGGAGATACGAGAGAATTCGCTGCTCTTCATCGGAGTAATCGGTCATCGTCCACATCGACTATAGGGTCTCGTCGGCCTTAACTGTTACAGACGGTTTCGGCTGAACCACCGTCTCGAGTGGGGAAAGAGGGTCACGGTGTCGGCCCATGACGGCCACATTCATACTCGAGAGATACCAACGTGGCTAGTAGATGGTCTCACAGCGGGCACGCGACGTCACGCCGTTTCTCGCGATGGACGTCTTAGAACGGGCGAACGAACGGCCGGACACGGTCCACCTCGAGGTCGGCGAACCCGATTTCGAGCCGCCAGGACGGGTCGTCGAAACCGCCATCGAATCCCTCGAGGCGGGCAACACCGGCTATACGTCCTCCCGGGGAAAACAGCCGTTACGGCGGGCGATTTCGGCCTACTACGACCGCACGTACGGTGTCGATGTCGATCCCGAACGGATCATCGTTACTCCCGGTTCTTCGCCCGGCCTGTTGCTCGCACTGGCCGCGACGGTCGATCCTGGCGACCAGG
>LKMM01000198.1 GCA_001563885.1 Natrialbaceae archaeon B1-Br10_E2g27 | reverse complement strand
GGCCGGGAGCGTGGCTGCGCACACTTCGTGCGGAGCCACGCGACTCGGGGAAGGGCAGGCCGTCACCAGCCACCGACCGCGAGCGAGGCCGCAGGCCGAGAAGCGGGCCGACGACCGATGTGGAGAACGCGACGCGTTCGGAACGAAGGAAGGAGTGCTTTTGCTCGAGCTTTTATCGAGGGTGCGACTAGCCGCGCCCGCAGAATAAAAGGTCGGTCTTAGTCCATCGCGATATACGTCTGGGTGCTTTCGACGCCGTCGACGCCCTGAATCTGGGTGGCAGCGATATCTTTGACCGCCGCGGGAGTCTCGACACTCGCTTTCGCGATGATGTCGACGTCGCCGGCGACGATATGGGCGGAGTCGACGCCCTCGATATCCTCGATTTCCGTTCGCAGTCGGTCCGCCTCGCCCGTGTTCGCTTTGATCATGACGAATGCTGTAACCATCAGTTGACACCTCCACGGCCTGCGTTTGCGGCTGCCAGTTCCGGACGCTCGCCGACGAGCAACTGCCGAACGTCGCTCAAGACCTCGAAATCAGCGAGAACAACGAGTCTATCGCCTACCTCGAGCGATTGGTCCTCGTCGGGGATCGCAAGCGAGTGGTCACGTTTCCCGAAGGCAAGCACTCTGGCATCGGCCGGCAACTGCAGTTCGCTGATCGTATAGCCGTTGACGGGTGCGGCGTCGGTGACTGTGAGTTCGACGACCTGTAGGTTCGGGGCGATGTCGGCGATAGCCCGGATCGTCCCGCCGAGCAAGGCGTTTTTCGCGCCGATCGCACCCAGGCGCTCGGGGTAGATGATTTCGTCGACCTCGCCTGCGTACTTGCGGTAGATCCCCTCGCGGTAGGCCTCGTCGATCCGCATGATCGTCCGACAGCCGTAGTGTTTTGCGATCATACACGCCGTGAAATTGACGTTGAGATCGCCGGTCAGCGCACCGAGTGCGTCGGCGTCTTCGATCGACGCTGATTGCAACACGTCCTCACGCGAGCCATCACCCTCGACGACCGGAAACGATTCGTTTCGGGCCCGTCTGATCGTCGATTCGTCTCGTTCGACCAGCGTCACGTCGTGGCCCTCCTCGCGCAAAACACGGGCGGTGCGCAGCCCTACCCGTCCGGCTCCGATAATCACGAACCGCATACACACGGGTACGCTTTCGCCCGTCAATAAGGTTGCCCTCGAATCACACGCCAACGGCTAGCACAACCCAATCAGTTACGGTCGCAGACACCGGCGCTCTCACTCGATCGGGACGACTGCAAACGCCTTCGAGGCAAACACTTTAGTCGTGTGATGCTGTATCATACCAGCGACCGATGGTTCACGCCTTCGTTATGATCAAGACGGCCGCTGGAAAGTCCGAGGGGCTACTCACATCGATTCGGACGCTAGGGCCGGTCTCTGATGCACACATCGTCGCCGGAACCTACGACATCATCGCCGAAATCGATGTCGCCGAAATGTATGACGTGTTAAACGCTGTCTCGACCGAGATTCAGGGACTTGAGGGCGTAACCGACACGAAAACGTACGTTGCGATGAGCTAACGACCGACCTTTTAGGCTGCACTTCGTTTTGGGTCACTCGTCGGCCCGCTTCTCGGCCTATGGCCTCGCTCGCGGTGATCGTGGTCGGCTGCCTGCCCTTCCCCGGGTCGGGCCGCTCTCGTCGTTCTCGAGCGCCCCTCCCGGCCACTACGGATGCCGGTCGAGTGCGTCAGCGATTGCATTTTTGACACCCTCGAATACGATTTCGGGGTCCTGTGTCGCGTCGATACGGACAAATCGGTCGGGGTCTGTCTCGAGGAGGCGTTCGTAGTTCGCCTGCACGGAAGCGAGGTAGTCTGCGTGTTCGAATTTGTTGGTCGCTCCCGCGCGTTCGGCTGCTGTGTGGGGGTCGAGATCGAGATAGATCGTCAGATCGGGTGGGATCGAAAACGGCTCGTGGACGTCGATGACGTACTCGAGCGGGTCGTCGATGCCGAGTCGGCCCGACGATGCGAGTGTTGCGCCCTGATAGGCAAATCGGGAGTCGGAGTAGCGATCCGAAATAATGAGGTCGCCGGCCTCGAGGGCAGGTTCGATCACTCGAGAGAGGTGAGCGGCGTGGTCGGCCGTGTAGAGAAAGAGTTCGGCGAGGGAGTCGGCGTCGTCGTCGCGGATCGATCGGTAGACAGCCTCGCCGTACCAGGAGTCGTCGGTGGGTTCGCGGGTAAACGTGGCCTTGGGATAGCTCCCCTGGAGTTGCTCCCAGATCGTCGTCTTCCCGCTGCCGTCCAGTCCCTCGAGCGTGACCAGCATACCTCGTTTTCGTGGAGAGATAGATAAGGATCCATCGACATCGGTGCCCTCACAGCGTAGGCGACCAGCTATTTGTTGCTGGGAACGGATGTGTTTGATATGAATATCCTCGTTGCTGGCGGGACCGGATTCATCGGAACGAACCTCTGTGCGGAGTTGGTCGACCGCGGTCACGAGGTTACCGCGCTTTCGCGCCGGCCCGACGACGACGTTCCGGAAGGCGTCGAGACGACGATGGGCGATGTGAGCGCGTACGATTCGATCGCTGATCCGGTTGCCGACCACGAAGCAGTCATCAACCTCGTCTCGCTCTCGCCGCTGTATCAGCCAACCGGCGGGGCCGACCACGAGACGGTCCATCTCGGTGGCACCGAAAACCTCGTTCGCGCCGCAGAAGACGGCGACACCGACCGCTTTCTCCAGATGAGTGCCCTCGGTGCTGATCCACACGGCGAGACGGCCTACATCCGGGCGAAAGGGCGCGCCGAGGCAGTAGTCAGGGAGTCAGATCTCGAGTGGACGATCGTTCGCCCCTCGGTCGTCTTCGGCGACGGTGGCGAGTTCGTCTCCTTTACGAAACGGTTGACAACGCCGTACGTGACGGGACTTCCTGGCGGTGGCCGGACCCGGTTTCAGCCGATCTGGGTCGGCGACCTCGTTGGAATGCTCGCCGACATGCTCGACGATGACGACCACGTCGGCGAAACCTACGAGATCGGCGGCCCAGAGGTGCTTTCGCTCGCAGCCGTCGCGGAACTCGCCCACGCAGCCGACGGCCGACCCGTGACCGTCTTGCCGGTTCCGATGGCACTCTCGAAACTCGGGCTGGCAGCAGCCGATCGGATACCGCTTTTGCCTTTTGGTCTCGATCAGGCCCGATCGCTCGAGTTCGACAACACGGTCGCGGACAACGACGTGACAGCGTTCGGTCGAAATGAAGCCGATCTCCGGACGCTCGAGTCGTATCTCGGTGGGTCCGCGGGATCGGATCCGGCAGTCGGCGAACCGGCGTGACAGACCCAGGGTCGACCCACGGCCGTCCTGTTGGCCGGAAAGTATATTATAAACCCGGACGCCACGGGTAGTGGTTCCAGGGTAACAGGTTGGTTGTATTGAGTGAATCGGGCTCCCGTCTATCGATTTCTTCGGACATAAATCCATGAGAGAAATTCACGCGATCAAAAGATTTATATTCTTGATTGCTCTGGTCCAATCCAACGGAGCCCCCTGACAAACAATGAAGTTGGCGATGATCGGATTCGGACAGGCCGGTGGGAAGATCGTCGATCGTTTCCTCGATTACGACGATCGGACGGGAAGCGGAATCGTCCGCGCAGCGATCGCGGTAAACTCCGCGAAAGCAGACCTGATGGGTCTCGAGCGCATCCCAGAATCGCACCGCGTACTCATCGGACAGGCTCGAGTGAAGGGCCACGGTGTAGGCGCAGATAACGAACTCGGCGCGGAAGTCGCCGAGGAGGACATCGACGAGGTCCAGAACGCAATCGATGCGATTCCGACCCACGAGGTCGACGCGTTCTTGATCGTCGCCGGTATGGGTGGTGGCACCGGGTCCGGTGGCGCACCCGTCCTCGCAAAGCACCTAAAGCGGATCTACACGATCCCGGTCTACGGCCTCGGGGTACTTCCCGGCACGGACGAAGGTGGCATCTACACGCTCAACGCAGCGCGGTCGTTCCAGACGTTCGTCCGCGAGGTCGACAACCTGCTCGTCTTCGACAACGACTCCTGGCGACAGACCGGCGAGTCCGTCGAGGGCGGCTACGCCCAGATCAACGAAGAGATCGTTCGCCGGTTTGGCATCCTCTTCGGTGCCGGCGAGGTAACCGGCAACCAGGAAGTCGCCGAAAGCGTCGTCGACTCCTCGGAGATCATCAACACCCTCTCGGGTGGTGGGGTCTCGACGGTCGGATACGCAAGCGAGGAAGTCGAACTCACCTCGAGTGGCGGCTTGCTCTCGCGGTTTACCGGCGAGAGTGACAACTCGGATTCACTCGATGCAGCGAATACGACGAATCGGATCACGAGTCTGGTTCGGAAAGCCGCACTCGGACGGCTGACGCTGCCGTGTGAGATCGAAGGCACCGAGCGTGCGCTGCTCGTTCTGGCCGGCCCCTCGGAGTATCTAAACCGGAAAGGGATCGAACGCGGGCGCAAGTGGCTCGAGGAGGAAACGGGCAGTATGGAGGTTCGCGGTGGCGACTATCCGCGAGAGAAACCGGAGGTCGCCGCAGCCATCCTGCTTTCGGGCGTGACGAACGTCCCACGGATCAAGCGACTCCAGCAGGTCGCAATCGAAGCCCAGGACAATATCGAAGACATCCAGGCCGAAAGCGAAGAGAATCTAGAAGAACTCGTCGAAGACGACGAGGACGAACTCGAACCGCTGTTCTAACAGCGGACGGTCGTGTGGGGGCACGAACCGGCTGTGTGGGATCCGTCGTAACGTTTTGTCCGGTCGTTCGGTAGCCGTTGCTCCGACGCGTTTTTTACCGCATACGAGCAACGTCGTCGTGAATGCAGGTTGTCGTTCCGTTCGCCGCGGACACGCCGAAAACTCGACTAGCGCCAGTGTTGTCGACAGCCGAGCGGTCGACACTTGCACGAGCGATGCTCGCCGATGTCATCGATGCGATTGCGATGGCGGGTCACCGTCCGGTTGTGGTTTCGACGGCCTCGCTCGAGGACGAGACGGCTGTGGAGGTCGAGATCGACGACCGATCGCTTTCGACGGCAGTCAATGCCAGACTCCCATCCCCAGGAGAGGATCCCGTCGCCGTCGTCATGGCAGATCTGGCGTTGGTGACACCGGCTGCGCTCGAG
>LKMM01000197.1 GCA_001563885.1 Natrialbaceae archaeon B1-Br10_E2g27 | reverse complement strand
GTTTCAAGACTACTTCCGTCGGCTCGAAGCGTACGGTGTCGACCACGTCATCGTCAGCATAGAAAACGAAGTCCCGGAAGATGCCCTCGAGCGGTTTGCAGACGGGATTTTCTGATATGCATTTGTACCGCTCGGTTGGCTCGTCAGTAGTGCTTTGGCAAGCCTGAACTGATGGGTCGAACCAGTCGTCGGATGTCGGTTCGACCCATCAGTCGACGCTTGACGGAGTAGTAGCTGACGACGACGGCTACGTATCCTCTGTATCCGAGTTATTTTCCTCGTCTTCCTCAGCTGACTCGTCGTCCTCGTCTGCCTCCTCAGCTGACTCTTCCTCATCTTCCTCGTCTGCCTCCTCAGCTGACTCTTCGTCCTCGTCGTCTTGTTCTGCATCGCCGTCATCTTCCTCCGCCGACTCGAGCGTTGAAACAGTATCGTCGTAGCTTGAAGCGGTTGCAAATTCACCGTCGGACTGTGCCGAATCGGTCAGGATAGCACCCGTCCCAACCCCGCCACCGGCGATACTCGAGACGACGAGCAGTACCACGACAGCGGTACGGAGTTTCTCGGACGTGTTCATTTCTCTATTGGTGCCGTATTTCCGTGATGCAGTTTTCCTTGGACAGTTTCTGGACTCCCGGGAGTCGATCTCTCGGGGTCGTGGTCGACAGACTGTTTGTCGCAGTTATCGGCTGTCTCGGCGACATCCGTTACGGCCGATGGCATCGTTTCCTCGGGTTCGACGCCACTCCTCGTGGGGGTTGTGTTGGGTTCCGACCCAGTGTCGGCGCGTTTCGTTGAAATCCAGAGGCTGGCGAGTCCGATGGTCAGAAATCCGTTTGCAAACGCGGCCGTAATCGAGACCACGGTTGGGAGGTAAAACGCGACGTAGACTGTATACGGAACCATCACCGCGAGTACCCCAAGTGTAATCGTCATGTCAGCCGGGTTGATGGTGAACGCGTCCTCGTCGTTCGGGTCCTCGTGTTCGGTTGCAGCGGTTCCAGATGGGGCAGCTGAGTCACTCGCGGTTTGTGGCTGGTCACTGGGGGTCGGTTGTGTCGTCGCTTCAGTTGCCCCTTCCGTTCCATCAGCGATGAGATCACGTATTTCCGTGAGTATCAGGAGACCGACCGGAAGGGCAACAAACAGCAGAAATCCCATCGTCGTATTGACGAACTGGACGACATGTCCGATAAGTGGAATCGTTATCGAGACGACTCCGATGACACTCTCACCCGGAACGGGGTCTGCATCCGGTTGGTCGTTTGCATCCCCCTGTGTCTCGAACACCAACGCCTCCTCCTGTGATTCGACACCGATCACCCGGTGGGTGACTGGCGTGTCCTCGTCTGACCGAGCAAACGTGATGACATCTTCCTCCTCGATCGCTTCCGGATCGGTCTCCTCGACCAACACCGCATCACCCGGCGACATCGTCGGTTCCATACTCCCCGAGAGCACGACGAAACTGTGATCTGCACCCACGACACCGGGCACACCGTATACAACGAACGGAACGAGAAGTACAATCAGCACCACCAATCCGACCGTGCTGGCGACAGTTCGATAGTTCATTTTTCACCCTCGTCGGTCCACTCGGTACAGGCGTAGACGGTGACGGTACTGATCGCAGCCGTCCCATCAGCCGTACACAGTTCTCCGTGCGTCCGCGTGGTCGGTGGCTCGAGCGGTTCGGCTTTCGTCGCCGGCCCCTCCGTTTCCGGATCAGGCCCGCCAGCAATCTCGACCTGACACAGCGGTGTCGAGGCCGATTCGGCTCCGTCTTCGAGGAGCCTGAAGCTGGCACAGACCGTTTCATCACGGCCGGTATCGACCTTGTTCGTCACGGTCAACACCTCGAGTCGATACTCGTGGCTGTCGGTTTCGAAACTGCCGTACAGTTCGTCGAAGCTGTACGTTTCAGGTTCGAGTTGGTTGGCCTGGACCGCTACTGTACCCAGTTTCTGACAGTCAAGACAGCGACGTTTCGGACAGGAGGGAGGTTCCGACTCGAAGGGTGGTTTTACATCCGCTTCGGGAATGTTCCGACACTGTTTTGCAAACAGTTCGAACGTAATCTCCGTCTCGAGATCAGCGCTCCAGGTCGCATCCGACGGAAGTTCATATTCGAGGATAAGTGATAGTTCATCCGCCGGTGACAGACACTGCTCGTCGAGACGGATGCCATCCGTGAAGGCGTTGTTGAACGCCTCGAGGGAGGCAAATCCGTCGTCAGTGGTGGGAAATAACTGCTCTGTGCTCGTCTCTCGTTCGGCCAACAGACGGAGTTGTACCGCCTCTCCGAGCGGATCGACAACGGGCGGACAATCGGTTCGAAACCAGAGACGGGAACTGTTCTCTTCGATCGAGATATCGAACGTCTCGGTTCCGCTATCACCTGGCTCGAGGTCGCCAACAGTGAACCCGACCGGCCCGCCGGCATCGAAACACCGAGAGCAGTCGACGTGGATCGAAACCGCTCCACTTCGGATCAGTATCGAAGACGAGTCCTGCTGGCTAACGTGAGCGGCCGCAATCCCAGCAGTTGCGCCCGTTGCTCCGATACCGACAGCTCCCTGTAACAGTTGTCGTCTCGTCGGTCGAGTGGCATCATCTGTCATGGGTGTCGTCGTGGAATTCGATTGATCATCGGTAGTTGGCTCTTTGTCCCATAACGAAGCGCGAGATTGTTTCTACAACTGTATCAACTGGTTATATGAATGACTTCCTTACTGAAGCTTCGAGGCCGGAAATCACACCTTTCTGTGCTTCAACCAGCCCCATCCGAAAGGGAGATTACTGGCGACGGATCAGAGACCGGGTGGGTCGCCTGGATCCGGATTGTGTCGACACTGCTCGGTGTAGAACCCGAGGTCAAACGAGGCCGACTGATTCTGGATCTCGTTGCCGACGTCGGTCGGAACACACCATTCTATGCCAACACAAAACGTTTCATCCTCCGGGAAACACAACGACATCCCTGGAACGTCAGTATCAGCACAGTAGTAGAACTCGACTGCGCTGAACGGGGCGAGTCTTCCATCCGACGCGTCGGTTGGTGACGTGACGTTGGTCTGACCAGTGGTACACTGTTCTGTCGGTAGTAAAACGAAATCCGACTCGTTGGTCCGAAGACCGGTCTGGCAGATTCCAACATCGTTCGAAACGAACGTCTCGCCATCAGTGGATTCATACGATGGCAAGATATCCCAGTCGAACTCGACGATTTCGCCCTCGTATCCGCTTTCTTCTCTGAGTATCTCCGTGCCATCGTTGACGTTCTGTTCTAGCTGGGAAACCTGTAACACGACAGAGATTTCTTCGATCTCATCGGATAGCAACAGGATAAAGGCGAGTTGATCCCGCAGTTGCCCATCTTCAACTCGTTCTACGACACGCTGCTCGATGAGCTCGCCACTCCCATCGACTACGATTTCGTCGTCTTCGAACGCGATTTCGTCCAACAGGAGACACACGTCTTCGTCACCATTGCCCATTTCGTCCTCTAAGCTATCGGTGATGATCCCTGCGCCGTATGGATCCGGGCTCAACCGTCGCCCGGGCGAGAGTCGGTCCTCGAGAAACGTATCCAACGAGGTCGATTCGATGAGTTTCCGGTCTCCCTGCTCGTCCTCGAGGGTGTTTGTACACTCGATATCGTACCAGGCTCTGACTTTCACTGCCTCGGCCAACTCTTCGTCGTACTCGCCTCTCTCACCGAGTACCCAGAGATAGCCCGGATTATCACACAGATGCAGACTGAACGTAATCTCCCCACAATCACCCGGTTTTAGATCGTCGAGTTCGATCAGAGACTCCTGTGTGCGTACGCCGTTTTTGAAATCATCCGGAACCTCGAAATTCTCTAGGGTAATACAGGTGAGGTACTCCTGGATGTTGCTGCCATCTTCGGGATCGTCGACGGCATCTAGGTACGTGACGATCTCATCACGATCGGCAAACTCACCCTCGTCGACCTCGCTTAAATCGAGCGATTGCATCCCGTCGGTGTTGTGATCCGGGTGGGCGTTGACGAACGGATAGCCTGCGTCCCCGTATGGTTCGTACCGATCGGTGTTTTCCTCTGGGCCGAAGTACAACTGCTGCCAATCGATTCGTACATCCAACTCTCCGGCGATCAGTTCGCCGCCGTCGAACGCCCCTTGGTCGCTGAAATACGCACTCGTTCCGAGTCCGGCCCCCGCTGAAGCGACACCGATCGAGCCGATTCCAGCGAGGGCCGTTCGTCGAGAAAGTTCAAATTGCTCTGTCATCTGTGTTCAGTCGTTACTGATCGAGGGAGTCAACGGCGTTTTCAGCAACGTCCTCGGGGTCGTTGTGGCGCTGCTGTTCTGCGTAAATCGCAAGATCCCACTCGAGTGTTGCACCCTGAATCTCGTTTCCAACGTCCGTGGAAATAGCGAGGTCGACACAGAGACTCCAGGTTTCATCAGGATCGAATTCGATCGCATCACCGTCATCGTCCTCGAGGACGAGACCCGCTTCTTTATCCTCGAGTAGGTCGGTTAGCGTATCGTACTCGTCGGTGAGATCAACTTCTTCGTCGTTGTCCTCGTTTTCAACCACGAGTTCTTCGACCTCGAGGACCTCTCCGAGTGTCTCGAGGTCGTCTTCGTCGTCGATATCCCAGAGGTCGTCGATATCGATGTTGCCCGCTTCGACACCGTCTTCGTCGGTACTTTCGGCTGCGAGCGCGACGTACCCGGGATTGTCGAGAACGGTAATCTCCCAGCAGAATTCGTACTCGTCTCCGGGTTTGGCGTCCGTAATTTCGATCGGATCGACCGCCCAGACACCATCGTCTTCGTTCTCATCGAACTCGAGTTCGTCGGGACCAATCCCATCCTGGTCGATATCATGAATTTCCTGTTCGACCTCGAGGCCGAACTCACCGGCCATGATGGAGTTGTCTTCGAACGCTTCTTGATCACTGAAGTATGCACTCGTTCCAATACCTGCACCAGCAGACGCGACACCAATGGCCGCAAGTCCGCCGAGCGCTCGTCGTCGAGTCAGTCGAATCGTCTGATTGTCCGTCATCGTATATCACTACCCCCAACCGCGTCTGTCATCGGCGATTGGGTAGCGATAGCCACCGGTTACTGCCGTGTAGTTACGAGCTACCACGTCACAATTGAACGAACGAATTGACCGATACCG
>LKMM01000196.1 GCA_001563885.1 Natrialbaceae archaeon B1-Br10_E2g27 | reverse complement strand
CGGCTCGGAGATCGTCCGACCGGTCGTCGACGAGACGACGGCGCTTGGCTCGGCATACGCCGCCGGACTGGCCGTTGGCTACTGGGACAACGTCGACGAACTCACGGCCAACTGGCAGGTCGACAAGCAGTTCGACGTCGAGATGGACGCAGAGGAAGCCGACGAACTGTACGGCCGCTGGAGTGATGCCGTTGACCGCTCGCTCGACTGGGCCCAAGACGAGGGAGGTGACTGAGAATGGTACTCGATACGCTGCTCGGTGAGCCGGTTTTCTGGCTGGCTGCGTTCGGTGGCGGTGCCTTCGCCGCCTCGATCGGTGCACTGCCGGCGTTCGTGTTCACCGGCTTCATGGTCATCGCCGGTGAGGCGCTTGGCCTCGGTGGCTATGAACCCGGAGAAGTTCCAGTCGATGCGATCGGAGAAGGACTTGCTGGAGGTGGAATCACTGATCTGATCGGCTTCGGTCCGATCTTCGGCCCACACATTTCGTTCGCAGCGGGTGCGGCCGCAGCCGCCTATGCGGCAAAGCAAGGCTACATTGATGACGGAAAGAACATCGTCGACGCACTTGGCACGCACAACTTAGACGTGTTACTCGTCGGTGGTATCTTCGGTCTCATCGGATTTGTTGGGACCGAGTTGTTCAACTTCATCGGTGTTCCGACGGACAACATCGCGCTGATGGTGTTCCTCTCGGCACTGATCCACCGTGTCGTCTTCGGCTACAGCATCATCGGTGAGGTCTACGGTGACGGTATCTTCGACATGAGCCCCGCCGAACGCGGCGAGGAGAACGCACCCGGCATCTGGCTGCCGTGGCAGTACAAGTGGAGCGGTGTTACTGCGATCGGTGTCATTGGCGGCCTCCTCGGTGGGTTCGTCTACCTTGCGACCGGTAGCGGTGTGCTCGTCTTCGGTATCAGTGCAGCGAGCCTGGTCATCCTGAACGCCGGCATCGACAACTTCCCGGTGACCCACCACATCACCCTGCCCGGCTCCGTCGGTGCCTTCGGTGCCTTCGCGTGGCTCGGGAGTCCCGAAGTTGCGATGGTCTTTGCGATCATCTTCGGCGTCTTCGGCGCTCTGATGGGTGAGGTCTGTAACCGTGTGTTCTACGCCCACGGTGCGACCCACGTTGACCCACCGGCGTTCGGTATCTTCATGGCCGGTTTCCTCGCGACCATCCTCGCGATCGCCACCGGTGGCGAGTTCGCAGCCTTCTGGGCCTACCCAGAATCGCTGATCGGCGCACTGCCCTAACCTGGGTCTAGTGCTTTGGCAAGCCTGAACTGATGGGTCGAACCAGTCGGCGGGTGTCGGTTCGACCCATCAGTCGACGCTTGACGGAGTACTAACGCGTTCGATCGATTTCGGTTCACCACGCTGGTGAGCTGCCCGCAGCTTTTTATCGTGTTCTCGATGTGAGCGACACACCAGTTGTATCGTGTGCTGCTCGTCGACGTGTGTCGCCTTTCGTTTCGGTATGGCCCTATCAGGCCGCCTGTTCGGTGTCGCCTGCCGGTTCGTGACGTTGTCGAACGGTGACGACCGGAACGTCCGACAGCCGAACGACCTTCTCGGTGACACTCCCGATCAGATATCGCTCGACGCCGGTTCGACCGTGCGTTCCCATCACGATGATATCGATATCGTGGTGGTCGGCATACGAGAGGATGATCTGATGTGGCTTTCCGACGCAAGCGTAAGTGCTCGTGTCGACGTCCTCGAGACGCTGGGCGACGCCGTCGACGATTGCGTTTGCTCGTTGTTTGACCTCCTCTCGATACTCACTCGGATCCTCGCCGATCATGCCCGTTTTTTCACTCTTGACGCGACCGCGGGCCATCCCCGAGTGACACTCGTCGGCGTGGTCCGGGAACATTCCGGGTGGGTCCTCGGCGAAGTCGTCGTCGCGTTCGTATCCGAGGTGGTCGGAGTCAACGACGTGGAGGATGTGTACCGTCGCATCGTGTTGTCTCGCTAGGTCGTGGGCGTGCTCGAGTGCGGCGTCTGCTCCGGCACTGCCGTCAGTCGGATAGAGGATATTGTCGTACATCGGTATGGCGGGGGTCGTACCTCGAGGAGATATAAACAACTTGGGGGTGAGACTACCGGATACCGCCTCGAAGATCATCTGGTGTACCGTGGTCAGCAAAAGATATAGTCTCGGATCATCGTGTGTTGGGTATGAATATCTACGATCCTGCCGACCCACTCTATTCGGTCGAAAAAAACGGGTGGATGCTCTCGATGACGGTGACGATCATCGTGTTTACGATCGTGTTGTTTACGACCGCAAATCCAATGTTCGGTGCTGTGGTTGCCTCTGGGACGGGGATTGGATTCCAGTTTCTGTTACCGTACTATGTCGTCTGGCAAATTCTCGAGGACGAGACAACCGGTGCTGAGGGATCGATCCATCAGGGCGCTGCTGGCGTATCACTGATCGTTGGATCGCTTGCTGCGTTCCCCGGTGCCATCGCAACACGAAGCGTCAACTGGGGGCTTCTCGTCGGTGGAATCGTCATCGCTATCGTCTACGCCCTGTTTGCACGACGATATCCGAAACTCTGATACTATCGGACGGAACTGTATGAAGATTCTCGCTACCCCGTGGCGGCGATTCACGACGGACGTCCGGCAGTATGAGCCGTGACAGTGGCTCCGATTTACGATCTCAAAACAATTATATAAATACCGTTTCTCCCACCAGCTATGCTCGAGCGTGTCGGTCTGGAACAACGCGACGTTCGAAACCTGTTCATTGCGATGTCGATCATGTCGCTTATCCTGTACCCGCTTGCAGAGGGATCGACGATGGATCGATCGATTGCAGCCGTCGTCGGCGCGCTCGTCAGTGGTGTGGTGTTTCTGGTCGCAACAGTTTTGATAAACCAGATTAAGCCCGATCACTGGTAATCGGTCACAGTCCGGGCCGGTCGGCGTTGTCGTTGGACACTCGAAGACGGAGGCTATGACCGCGATACGAGAGTGGATAGCCGACTCCTAACGGTGGTTTACTCTGCCCGGTACGAATATATGTCTCGAGAGTATCTTATTTCGTAGTAGAATTGGGCAACAATGAACATCGATGATCGGATCGAACGACGGTTACGACCCGAGGCGACGGCGGGAACCCGATACGAGGTGCCGACACTCTCTCCGGTCGTCCACCCGACTGATCCAACAGGACGCGGATCAGAACTCGAGGCGTTGCTCAGCGCGCTCGACCCGGTCTTTACTGGAACGCTGCCGCCGAGTATCTGCGTTCACGGCCCGAAAGGATCCGGTAAGTCGGCGGTCGTTGCTTCCTTATTCGCACAGCTTGCAACACAGACCACTCAACACGGCCGTGCGATCGTTCCAGCAACGCGCCCGTCCGAAACGGAGTTGCCGTCGTTTGTCTACGTCGACGCCCGGGATGCGTCGACTCGGTTTCAACTGTATCGAACGATACTGATGACGCTCGGGTGTGGGGACATTCCAAACGAGGGGGTTCGAACGGACAAACTCAGCGACCAGCTGTGTCGGTACGTGCGGGCCCAAACCGACGTCGTCGTTGCTGTCGATCACACGAACGAGTCCGGAACGCCCGAGATGAAAACGGTCGATAGGTGGCTGGCAGACGTTCACGAATGCTCGTCGCTCATCTGCGTGTCGCGACAACCGCCCGAAGTAATCGAGTGGGAGCCGGAGATCTGTATCGAGTTCGACCAGTACCCCCAGTCATCGTTGGTCGAACTGTTGATGAACCGGGCATCGAACGGGGTGGTCCGAAAACTGTTCGAACACGATCAGATGGTCAACGTCGCTGCTGCAGCCGACGGCGACGCCCACGACGCGCTTGCAGCGGCTCTGTGTGCCGCCCTAGCGGCAGAACGGGCCGAAGCGGGAAGCGTCGACCGGAGCCACCTACAAACAGGTCTCGAAGCCGTCCCCGACCGCTGTGTCTCGTTGGGTCGGCTGCTCGCGTTGCCCCACAACCGACAGCGATTGTTATACGAACTGGGACGACTCGAGGCCGACGACCTGAGGACGGTTGGAGCGACGGCGAGGGCCCTGGCGGCTACCGAAGCGGTCGATCTCTCGGTGTCGACTGTTCGCCGCGTTCTGTATGAACTCGCGGATGCAGGTGTTTTCGACCGGGTCGCTGTCGACTGCAACCGAACCAAGGGACGGCCGCCGAGTCGACTCGTAACGCGGTTTCCGAAACGAGTCTTCGAACGGTTGTACGAACGCCACTCACGGGTCGGTGTGTCGGATCAACCAACGGGCACGCTCTCGAGTTCCGCGAATCTGCTCTCACCGATCTGAGAGGGTCCCTGCGTACCGGTGGGCACCACCCCGGTCACGGTGTACACCAAGACAAGACGACACAAACCGCTTTGAGTCACCCGTCGTCGGTACCAGTAATCGATATCTTGCTTGATCGAATTCGACGGTGTATCCACTCGAGAAGACTTATTTGAGACCGGTGGGACCGTAATTGACGTTGCGTTGAACTCTAGAGGATGATGCTCTTTTTGCGCATCATGTCGTGGATCGATGCATCGAGACCCTCGCGGCTGATACCGGAGTCTTTGTTTCCACCGAAGGGAATATCGCCCAGGCCGTGGCTTGGAGCGCCGTTGATCCGGACGGCTCCTGCGTCGACGGTGTCGGCGACACGCAGGGCGCGGTCGTAGTCGGTTGTGAAGACAGCGGCATCGAGCGCGAGGTTGGTGTCGTTGGCGAGCTCTGTGGCCTCGGTTTCATCTTCGAAGGTGGTGACGACTGCGACCGGTCCGAACTGTTCTTCGCGGAGGATTCGAGCCTCACGCGGGACGTTTGCCAGCAGCGTGGGTTCGACAAACTGGGCTGTGAGTTCGTCGGGAATCTCGGCCGGTGGGTTCTGTTCGCCGCCGCGGACGAGGTCTGCGCCGTTCTCGACAGCATCGTCGATAAGTCCTTGTACCCATTGGGCCTGTCCCTCGTCGATTAGCGGTCCGAACGCCGTCTCCTCGTCGAACAGATCGCCCGCCTGCCAGCTGTCCATCGCCACGTCGATCCGGTCGACGAGTTCGTCGTGGACTGACTCGTGAGCGAGGACACGCGAGACAGCCGAACAGCGCTGGCCAGCGTATTTCAGTGACCCTTTCGCACAGTCGTTCGCGACGGCCTCGAGGTCGGCGTCCTCGAAGACGATCGCCGGTGCGTTCCCGCCGAGTTCCATGTGCAGGTT
>LKMM01000195.1 GCA_001563885.1 Natrialbaceae archaeon B1-Br10_E2g27 | reverse complement strand
GTGCGCGCGCCAGCGCGCAGGTGGCCGTTTGGAGAAATCCGGTGGGCGAGACTGCCCGTTCGGCGTGGTGGGTTGGATTCGAGACCATACTGTAGGAGGGTATATTATTCGTATTAGGTCGTCTAAGTCGTGCGTTTTTCTGATTTGTCTGTGTATTTCTAGCACGCTCGAGTACGTCTCGTCAGCCACCGCAGCGTCAGCTTTATATATCTCGTCGCACCTGGGATCTGATACAATGTCTTCACAAGACAACCCGTCCTCTGACACCAGTCAGGGGGGTCGAGTTCTTCCAGGGCACGTTAGATTCCACTGACGAAATAGAGTCAGCACGTGTTTTTGATACCACCCTCCGGGATGGTGAACAGTCGCCCGGAACCTCGTTCTCGTACGACGACAAACGCCAGATCGCCGCGATCTTAGACGACATGGGCACCCACGTCATCGAGGCAGGGTTCCCCGTCAACTCCGATGCGGAGTTCGAGGCGGTTCGTGATATCGCGTCTTCGACGCAGACGACCACCTGTGGTTTGGCCCGGGTCGTCGACAAGGACATCGAAGCGGCACTCGATTCGGGTGTCGAGATGGTGCATACGTTCGTCTCCACGAGCGATGTCCAGATCGAAGATTCGATGCACGCCACACGAGAGGAGGTTGTACAGCGCGCAGTCGAGTCGGTCGAACGCATCAAAGAGGCGGGAGCGATCTGTATGTTCTCGCCGATGGATGCCACCCGTACCGACGAACAGTTCCTGTTTGAAGTGATCGACGCGGTCACCGAAGCGGGAACCGACTGGATCAACATTCCCGACACCTGTGGGGTTGCGACGCCGACGCGGTTCAACGCGATGATCGAGAAGGTCACCGCTCGCACGGACGCACAGGTCGACGTCCACACCCACGATGACTTCGGGCTGGCTACCGCCAACGCCTTAGCCGGCATCGAAGCGGGCGCGGCCCAGGCGCAGGTGTCGGTAAACTCCATCGGCGAGCGGGCCGGCAACGCCGCCTACGAGGAGTTCGTCATGGCCGTCGAGAGCCTCTATCAGACTGATACGGGGATCGATACGACCCGGATCATGGAGCTTTCCGAAATCGTCGAGGAAAAAAGCGCCATGGAGACGCCGGGCAACAAGCCCGTCGTCGGCGAAAACGCCTTCTCGCATGAAAGTGGCATCCACGCCGCCGGCGTCATCGAAAACTCCGATACCTTCGAACCCGGCGTCATGACCCCCGAGATGATCGGTGCCGAGCGCCGACTCATCCTGGGCAAACACACCGGCACCCACTCGGTTCGCGAGCGCTTGCACGAACAGGGATTTGACCCAACGGACGAGCAGGTTCGAGCCGTAACCCGTCGCGTCAAAGACTATGGCGCAGAAAAACGCCGTGTTACGATCGACGACCTAGAGCGCTTTGCGAAAGAGGCTGGCGTCGAACGCCAGTCCGATCAAGAGGAGGTGCGGGTCTGAGCGATGTCCTCCCCGTTTGCACCGGCTTGCGAGCACCCGCTATGGCGCTCTCGATCAGCCCGGACTCACAACAGTTATATGTCTCGAGGAAGCTACGTCACTACTAATGACGTTCAACGCTCGCGTGTCGACTGCCGAAATCGACAGCGACGCGTTCGCCTCGATTCGTATTGTAGGGGCGTAACCGCCCCACTACCTGCATCTAGCCGTCAGTCCGGATTCGCCGCACCGTTTTCAGAGCGCAGCCAACCCCAGCAAATGACACGACATAGAGACTATAGCCGCCAGACGGCAGGAGCCAATCGATGAGCGAACGCGCCACACCAGTCACACAGCCAGACGAACAGTCCACAGCAACCGACGACTCCGAAGCCAGCGCCGATACGGGCCATCGGCCCGTCACGACGGGTGCAGAAGCCGTCGTTCGAGCGCTCGAGAACGCCGGCGTCGAGTACGCCTTTGGCGTTCAGGGCGGGGCGATCATGCCCGTTTACGACGCCCTGTACGACTCGGATATCCGGCACGTGACGATGGCCCACGAACAGGGGGCATCGCATGCGGCCGACGCCTACGGCATCGTTTCGGGCGAACCCGGCGTCTGTCTGGCAACCTCCGGTCCCGGTGCGACCAACCTCGTGACCGGACTTGCCGACGCCGACATGGACTCGGATCCGATGATCGCACTGACCGGCCAGGTGCCGACAGCGTTCGTCGGCAACGACGCTTTCCAGGAGACCGACACCACCGGCGTCACGACCCCAGTCACCAAGAACAACACGTTCTCGAGTGACCCTGACCGTGTCGGCAGCGACGTCAGCGAAGCGTTCGCGCTGGCTCGAGAGGGCCGACCTGGCCCCACGCTGGTCGACTTACCCAAGGACATCACCAACGCCGAGACCGACCGGGAACCCGACGAGCCGAAGACGCCCGATACCTACCACGTCCAGGAGCGAGCCGACGAAGAGATCGTCGAAGCGGCGGCCGAACGCATCGAAAACGCAGAACGGCCCGTGATGTTGCTCGGCGGCGGCGTGATCAAAGGCGAAGCCAGCGAGGCCTGCCGGGAGTTTGCGATCGAACACGAGATTCCGGTCATCACGACGATGCCCGGCACCGGTGCGTTCCCCGAAGATCACGAACTCTCACTCGAGGGTGCGGGGATGCACGGCACCGGCTATGCCAACATGGCGATTACGCTCTGTGATACGCTGATCGGCGTCGGTACCCGATTCGACGACCGACTGACCGGCGGCATCGACAGCTTCGCGCCCGACGCAGAGGTCATCCACGTCGACATCGATCCTGCCGAAATCTCGAAGAATATCTACGCCGACTACCCGCTGGTTGGGGACGCCGCGACGGTCGTTTCCCAGCTTGCGGACGCGGTTGAGTCCTCGCCACAGGCCAAAAAGTGGCGCGCCCAGTGCCAGCAGTGGAAAACAGAGTACCCGATGGATTATGAGACGCCCGAGGACGAACCGCTCAAACCCGAGTTCGTCGTCGAGGCCGTCGACGAGGCGACCAGCGATCGGGCAATCGTCACCACCGGCGTCGGCCAACACCAGATGTGGGCCTGGCAGTACTGGACCTACACCGAACCCCGGACCTGGGTCTCGAGTCACGGTCTGGGGACGATGGGATATGGCCTACCGGCGGCGATCGGTGCCCGACTGGCCGCAGACGACGACCAGGAGGTCATCTGTTTCGACGGCGACGGCTCGTTTTTGATGACGATCCAGGGACTGTCGGTTGCGGTTCGTGAGAACATGGACATCACGTTCGTTGTGCTCAACAACGAGTACGTCGGCATGGTTCGCCAGTGGCAAGATGCCTTCTTCGAGGGCCGACACTCCGCTTCGGAGTACAGCTGGTGTCCCGAGTTCGACAAACTCGCCGAGGCATTCGGTGCCAACGGCTTCCGGATCGACGACTACGACGAGGTTGCCGACGTCATCGAGGCCGCACTCGAGTACGACGGCCCGTCGGTGATCGACGCACATATCGACCCACACGCGAACGTTTACCCGATGGTGCCAAGCGGTGGCGACAATGGGCAGTTCGCACTGACGGAGGATCAGCTATGACGGGAGGACTGCAAGGCCCACGACCCGAAGAACGTCCCCGACCGGCTGGTCGGCGAAACAGCCAGGGCTTTCGGATCGACCCCGAAGTCGAGGCCACACACGATCCACGCCGGACGGTCATCTCGGCGCTGGTCAAACACGAACCTGGCGTCTTGGCCGAAGCCTCGGGACTGTTCTCGAGGCGGCAGTTCAACATCGAGAGTCTGACCGTCGGACCGACCGAAGACGAATCGCAGGCACGAATCACGATGGTCGTCGAGGAACCCGATCCGGGTATCGATCAAATTAAAAAACAGCTGCGAAAACTGATACCTGTGATCTCGGTTCGCGAACTCGCGTCCGACGCAATGTGCCGCGAGCTGGCACTCGTGAAGGTGACTGCCGACGATCCGGCCGCTGTCGCCGCTGTCGCCGACATGTACGACGCAAAGACGGTCGACTCGAGTCCGGAAACGGCCACCTTCGAGATCACGGGCGCACGCCAGAAGATCGAAGCCGCAATCGAGACCTTCAGCCAGTTTGGCATCCGCGAGGTCTCGAGGACCGGGACGACGGCGCTGGCCCGTGGCACGGATGTCACCGGCGAACCGCTGACCGCAACTGAATCGGCAACCGAACACCCCCCAGAAGGATACACTGCAGACGATGACTGACGAATTCACCACTCCGATCTATTACGATGACGACGCTGACGTATCGACACTCGATGATGAAACGGTCGCTGTACTTGGCTACGGAAGCCAGGGACATGCCCACGCGCTCAATCTCCACGAAAGTGGGGTTGATGTCGTCGTTGGTTTGCGCGAGGATTCGTCCTCGCGCGCGGCAGCCGAAGCCGATGGACTCACGGTCACGACGCCAGATGATGCGGTCGCCCAGGCCAGCTACGTTTCCGTACTGGTTCCCGACACCGTCCAGCCGGCGGTCTACGAGAACGCGATCGAACCGAATCTAGAAGCGGGCCAGACGCTTCAGTTCGCTCACGGATTGAACATCCATTACAACCAGATCCAGCCACCGGAAGGCGTCGACGTGACGATGGTTGCCCCGAAGAGTCCGGGCCATCTCGTCCGCCGCAACTACGAAAACGACGAAGGCACGCCAGGCTTGCTCGCGATCGAACAGGATGAAACCGGCAACGCAGAAGAGAAAGCACTCGCCTACGCGAAAGCGATCGGCTGTACCCGTGCCGGCGTCATCGAGACCACGTTCCAAGAAGAAGTCGAATCCGACCTCTTTGGCGAGCAGGCAGTGCTGTGTGGTGGCGTTACCGCACTCGTCAAACACGGCTACGAGGCGCTCGTCGAGGCCGGCTACTCGCCTGAAATCGCCTACTTCGAGTGTCTGAACGAGCTCAAACTGATCGTCGATCTGATGTACGAAGGTGGCAACATGGGGATGTGGAACTCCGTCTCTGACACCGCCGAATACGGCGGGCTCACCCGCGGCGAGCGCATCGTCGACGACCACGTTCGTGAGAATATGGACGAGGTACTCGAGGAGATTCAAAACGGCGAGTTCACCCGTGAGTGGGTACTCGAGAACCAGGCTGGCCGCCCGACTTACAGCCAGATTCGTCAGGCCGAACAGAACCACGAAATCGAGGAAGTCGGCGAGCGACTTCGCGGGCTGTTCTCCTGGGCCGACGAAGAAGAAACTGAAGACGAAGCGTCCGC
>LKMM01000194.1 GCA_001563885.1 Natrialbaceae archaeon B1-Br10_E2g27 | reverse complement strand
GTAGACCGAGACGTGCTCACAGTCGGTGGCGAGAGCGGAAGGCTTACACGATCCGGTTATAAAACGGCTCCCCGTCCTCGAGTCGCTCGATGTTTTTTTCGACAATTCCGCCGACGTCGCGGAAGTAGTCTCGAGTGAACGCGCCACAGTGGGGAGTGATGAGTACCTCGTCCATCTCCCACAGGGGTGACTCCTCGGGGAGTGGTTCGGTCTCGAAGACGTCGAGGGCGGCTCCGGCGATCGAATCGGACGCTATGGCCTCGATTAGTGCTTGCTCGTCGACGATGGGGCCACGACCGACGTTGACGAAGTAAGCGTCCTCGCGCATGGCCTCGAAGGCCTCGCTATCGATCAGGTTGTGTGTCGCCTCGGTCAGCGGCAAGGTGACGATGACGAAGTCGGCCTCGGCGATGGCATAGAGGCGATCCTCGGTGGCGTAGACGTCCTCGAAGCCGGGGACGGGATCGGCGGATCGACGGACGCCGGTGACGGTCACGCCGAGTGCGCCGAGCACGTCGGCGACGCCGCGGCCGAGCGTTCCGGTCCCGAGGACACAGGCAGTCGATCCGGGCAGCGTGAAGGCTTCGTCCCAGTCGGGTTTTTCCCATCGGCGCTCGGTCTGGTTGGCCGCATACGTGTGGAGGCGTCGCGAGAACGACAGCAGATAGCCCGCAACGGTCTCGCCGATCGTCCGGTCGTGGATCCCCGTGCTATTCGTGAGGACGACGCCGTGGCCTTCGAACGCTTCGGGAGAGAAGCGATCGACGCCCGCCTGAATCGAGTGGACCCACTCGACCTCGAACAACGCCTCACGGTGCTCGAGGGTAACGATGGCGTCACAGTCGGCAATTTCGTCGTCGGAGACGACGGCTACCTCGGGGGCGACATCCGAGAGATATCGCTCGAGTGTTTCGGGTGGAAACACCGCGTCGACTGATTCGTGGATGCCGACGCGATCGATCGACGACTCGAGGTGTATAGACATGCGTATCGGTACGGACCGCTCCCCGTTGAGCGTTTGGGCAGTAGCCGGTCGGCGGTGTCGTGGTCAGCACCAAAAGCGGCTCGGAGAAAAGCCCTCGTCACAAGGGGCTCGGAGGGGGTAACACTTCGTCACGGCCGCCACCGACAGAGAGGGATTCGAGGGGTTTTGGTCTGTCGCTTCGACGCTCGTGGAATGGCACCGTCGACTGGTCGGTTCGATCTCACCGTCCGTCGGCTGTTTCCCAGCCCTCGAGCGCTCGCAACCTCTCGACGAATCCGCTGATCTCAGCTGGCTCGAGCGAGCCGTCTTCGGTGACGATTTCGTGGACGCAGTCGGCTGGCGTCACGTCGAAGGTTGGATTGAGGACGTCGAGGGTGGCGTCGCCGTCGTAGATAGCCTCCTGAGAGCCGGCCTCGAGATTGACGGTCTCGCGGGTCGAACACTTGTCCGTGGCGGCGACGACGGTCACGGGGACACCTTCGTAGGCGGCGGCGATTGCGGCGCTGCGGGTGCCAGTTTTGTTGACCACCCGCCCGTCAGGGAGGATCGTATCCGCGCCGACGACGAGTCGGTCGACTCCCTCGCGGGCGATGACGGCTGGGACTGCCGCGTCGGTGTGGACCGTAACTGGACAGTCGAGTTCATCGATGAGGGTTTCGGCCACCTCGAGTCCCTCGCCGGCAGGTCGGGATTCGGCGACGTACACCCGCGACGGGTCACCCGCCTCGAGTGCCTCGAGGACCGTTCCCGACCGTGAGAGCGTCAGGATGGTGCCCTCGAGTCTGTCGGCTGCGTTCCTCGCGGCCTCGGTGTCTGCGTCGACGGCGCGATCGATTCCCTCGAGTGTGGCCTCGAGGACGGCTGGTGCGCCGAATTCGCCGTCGGGGTCTGTGTCACGATCTTGAGCGGCTTCGGCCATCGACCGATTCACTCGATTGCGGAGGACGGCCATCGCGGGCCGGACCTCGAGCAAGCGGGACGCGAGTTCGGCGAGTTCCGCACACTCGCCGGCTGGATCTGTACCGTACTCGGCGCGTTCGGCGACCAGCAATCCCGCACGATCGCGGATGACCTCGAGGGCCCGGATCGACAGGTACGCAGCCCCGTGGTCGTCGTCGGCGGCGATCGAGCGGACGGTGGGTGCGACCCGTTCGTAGGTCGCCCACAGCTTCGGGACGGTCTCGTCGATGGGACGGTCGTCCTCGGGGTGGACGCTACTGAGCATCGCCGTCGGTGACACCCACGCCGTGGCGTCGTGTTCCTCACTCAGGTCGATCGTTCGAGTGTCGGCGTCGAACAGATACGGGTGGACGACCCACTCGCGGGCACCATCGTCGGAGACGGCAAGCGGCCGTCCGGTTCTGACCAGCGAAACGTCCGCGTCGGTGAGGCCGGTTTCCTCGCGGATCTCGATGCGAACCTGTCCGTCGGGATCGCCTTCGGCGAAGCCGGAGACGCCACCCCACTGGCCACGGTAGGTGCCGACCGCGTCGCTTCGGCGTAGCACTAAGAGTTTGCCACGATTGCGCAGGAAGGCAGTGACGACGTGGGTCCGGTTGTCATCTGCCTCGCCGGCCCCCGCTGTGTCCGATCGATCGTTCATGGTCGACTCGAGACCGCCGCGAGTGGAAGCGTTTTCGGGAGCCATCGATGTATTCGGTCACCGATCAGAGACCCAACCGGCTTGCGGCTCCGACGGCCAAGAAGATGGCCATTACGCCAAGCGCCAACAGTGCGTAGTTTGCGATCGGGTTCGCCGCTCGAGTCACCTCGTAGGAAACGCGTTCGCCAGTCAGAAAGGGGTCGACACCCATCGGCGTCAGCGCGTCGGCAGCGATATGTGCACCGATCGAGGTGGTGCTAGCGGCGAACGCAAAGCCACCGAGGACGAGCCCGTGTGCGAGCGTGCCCTGGATGCCAAGGATGAAACCGGCCAGTCCGACGAGTCCGCCGACGGCGACCGCAAAGTGTACTGTGTGAGTAATTCCCCGGTGTTCGACGCCTGGAAGTCGCATATCGATATCCGGGAGCATCGATAACCCGACTGCAACGACGCCGCCGACGGCTGCTAGCTCGAGTCCGCCCAGGACGGCTGCGACAAAGCCAACTGGCGCGTACGCGACCAGTGATGCGCCGTAGTGGCCGGTTCGATGCATTGGTCATAGCCTGACTGCTCATCCTACCTAAACCTAGGCTAGTTGATCGGTGTACAAGCACAGCTTGAAACCGAAGACAGTGCTCGGAGCCTGTCTGAGAGCGACTGGACATAGAGTCAGTGCAGTCGTGGTGGGTTCGGAGTCGGTGTGGGCACGTTTTTTGCCCCGCAGACGAAATCGCCCTCGTAATGACCACTGCAACGACGGATGACGACCCGGATCGTGCCGACACCCGGGTTGGGGTCGACGTTGGCGGCACGTTCACCGACGTTGCCCTCTCGGTCGACGATCGGCTCCTCACGGCGAAGGTGCCGACGACCGATCCCCAGCACGTCGGCGTCCTCGAGGGGATCGAAACCGCCTGCGAGCGGGCCGGAATCGAGCCCGAAACGATCGCGGGCTTTGCCCACGCCATGACCGTCTCGGTCAACGCCTTGCTCGAGCGCGACGGGGCGAAAACGGCGCTCGTGACGACCGCCGGGTTCCGTGATGTCCTCGAGATCGGCCGACAGGACCGACCGACTCTCTACGATCTCAGCGCCGAAAAGCCAGCGCCACTCGTCGCCCGACAGTTGCGGTTTGAACTCGAGGAACGAACGACCGTCGACGGCTGTGAGCAGGCGGTCGATCCTGAGACAGTGGGCGAGCTTGCCGAGACGATCGACGAGACAGACGCCGAGGCCGTCGCAGTCTGTCTGTTACACTCCTACGTCGACCCCGAAAACGAGCGCGTCGTCGCAGAAATCCTCCGTGAGGCCCTCGAGATACCAGTCTCGGCTTCCCACGAAGTATTAGCGGAGTTTCGTGAGTACGAACGCACCTCGACGACGGCGGTCGATGCCTACGTCCGACCGGCGATCGACCGCTACGTCGGCCGGTTGGTCGAGCAAGCCACAGACGTCGGCCTTCCACGACCGCAGATTATGCAGGCAAACGGCGGCATCGCCGACCCCGAAACCGTCCGGGAACGGGCCGTGACGACCGTCCTCTCGGGGCCGGCGGCAGGTGTCGTCGGTGCCGGTGCAACTGTCGACGACCGCGACACAAAAGGGCTCGTTACCTTCGATATGGGCGGCACCTCGAGTGACGTCAGCCTCGTTCGTGAGGGGCGGGCAGAACGGACGACCGACGCCGAAATCGCCAACCGTCCGATCAGAACGCCGATGGTCGACGTCGAGACCGTCGGCGCTGGCGGGGGGTCGATCGCCTGGGTCGATTCGGGTGGTGCGCTCCGGGTTGGCCCCCAGTCCGCTGGAGCAGATCCTGGCCCCGCCTGTTATGGCCGCGGCGGCACCGACCCCACCGTCACGGATGCCGCCGTCGTGTTAGGCTACATCGGCCCCGAAACAGCCCTCGGCGGGGAACTCACCCTCGACATCGAAGCTGCCCACGAGGCCCTCGAGCGACTGGCCGAGGCGGCTGGCCTCTCGAATGCGCTCGAGGCGGCACGCGGCGTCTACCGGGTGGCAAATGCGACGATGACCCGGACGATCAGAGGCGTGACAATCGAACGCGGCTACGACCCACGCGAGTTTGCACTCGTTGCGTTTGGCGGTGCAGGGCCGATGCACGCGCTCGCGCTCGCGTCTGCCCTCGAGATCGATCGCGTGGTCGTCCCACGACCGTCGGGCGTGCTCTCGGCGTATGGCCTGCTTGCAGCCGACGAGAGTTACGACGCCGTCCGAACGGTCGGCGTTTCCCTCGAGGATGCGGATATGGCCACGCTCGAGGCCGTCTACGACGACCTTCGTACGGACGTACTCGCCGACGCTTCCGACCCCGAGGCCGCCACCGTCGAACGTGGCGCTGACTGTCGGTATGCCGGCCAGAGCTTCGAGTTGACTGTCCCCGTCGACGACAGTCTCGACAGGGAGACGGTCAAAAAGCGGTTTCAGGCGGCCCACGAACGCGCCCACGGCTACACACTCGAGACATCGATCGAACTCGTCAACCTACGGGCGACGGCGACGATCCCCGGGGAAACGCCGACGATCCGCCACGACGGGGAGGGAAACGCACTCGTTGGGACTCGAGTGGCACACTTTCCCGACCACGCCGAGGCCCCAGAAACGGCCGTCTACGACCGTGACCGTCTCGAG
>LKMM01000193.1 GCA_001563885.1 Natrialbaceae archaeon B1-Br10_E2g27 | reverse complement strand
GTGGCGACGACGTGGCCACCGCTTCCTGACTGAACTGGAGCTGGGCGCTCTCGAGTCGCTGTGGTGTACTCGATGTCCGGTATTAGGCTTGCTCGAGCGTTTTGCGGTACTCTTCTGTGGCCTCGAGTGCGCGGTCGACTCGCGTTTTCGTGTCGCCGGAGACGTCCTGTTGGAGCTGTCGGAGGGTGTTCAGGTGCTGGTCGATGATGGTGTGGTCGGGCTCGTGGTCGCCGACGACGTAGTCGCGGTAGGCGTCGGCAGTTTCGCGAATCGTCTCGCGGACGTCGTCGTCGGCCGTTTTTTCGGCCTGTGTGAGGTCATCGCGAGCTTCCTTGAGTTGTTCGACCATACGGCGAGGCCACCACGAGCGGACGGAAAAGCGTTGGCCGGACACCCGCTTTCGCCGACTCGAGGGAGAGGGCATTCGGTCGGCATACTCCCGTGTAGTCTCGCCTTTCGGCCGACGGCGACCTGTACGGTCAGACTGACTGTAGGAAACACTAAAATAACCATCGCTACTGACTATCGGGTTTTTGGTGGAGTCGCCCTCCGTCTCGAGTGCATTATGCCAGTCTCACGACGAACGGCACTGCGGACGATCGGTGCAGCGGGTGGACTCGCCGCGGCGAGCGGGACCGTCCACGCGGTGGGAGAGTACGAAGACGACGAACGAAAGACGCCAAAGGAAAAAGACGTCCCCGACGACGTTCCCACGCTGGGGGCGGCAGTCAGGGTGGCTCACTTCTCGCCGGACGCGCCGGCCGTGGACGTCCTGATCGATGGCGAGCAGGTGCTTGCCGAGTTCGCCTATGGCGAGGTATCCCCGTATCTCGAGGTTGCCCCAGGCACCTACACGGTGACGATTACGGCCGCCGGCGACCCCGGGACGGTTGTTTTCGACGACCAGGTCACGTTTGAGAGTGCCTTTTATACGGTAGCAGCGATCGGCGAACTTGGCGCGGAGACGTTCCGTCCGGAGATCCTCGTCGACGCCGGTTCGGCGCTCGTCCGACTGTTCCACGCCGCACCCGACGCACCGGCCGTCGACGTCCTCGCCGACGGCGAACCGATCTTCCAAAACGTTGCCTTCGAGGAGTCGACGGACTACCTCGCCGTGCCTGCAGGAAGCTATACCCTCGCGGTGACGCCCGCCGGCGACCCCGAGACC
This sequence comes from Natrialbaceae archaeon B1-Br10_E2g27, assembly GCA_001563885.1. Classification (GTDB taxonomy): domain Archaea; phylum Halobacteriota; class Halobacteria; order Halobacteriales; family Natrialbaceae; genus Natrarchaeobaculum. The sequence continues at coordinate 4,085 of LKMM01000193.1, read as the reverse complement.
GTCGTCGACAGTTTCGAGGTCGATCTCGACCTCGCTACTGCTTACACCGCAAACGCGATTGGCTACCTCGAGCCGCCGGCTGAGTTCACCGAACGTGCCTTCGAGGTGGCGATTACGGTCGACGGCGACCTCGAGGCGTAGGGTCTGCTGACCGTTCGGAATCAGTATCAGTCAGATCCATACGATTTTAGTGCTCGACGGAGTGAAGTACTCTAATGACGACGGCGTTTCTGTGCCCGGAATTCGGGACGATACCGGATGGCTTCGATCGGACGCTGGCTGACTGCTCACCATCGTTTCGCGCTGCGTTCGAGGAACTCGATGGAGCCACGGAGATCGATCTCGAGTGGTGTTGTTTCGAGTGCTCGGACGAGGATCGTCACAAGCCTTCAGTCGGCGAGCCAGCCGTAGTCGCGCTCAGTTACTGTGGTGCCCGCGTCGCGCTCGAGGATGGGTTTACTCCGGCGTACGTCGGTGGGGTAAGTCTCGGGACGTTCACGGCGCTTGCTATCGCCGACGCGATCGATCCCGTCGACGCGCTCAGGCTGGTCAGACGACGCGGCGAGCTGATCGAAGAACACGCCGACTCGGGGACGATGATGGTGGTGATGTCGGCTGACGTATCCTCGCTTCGAGCGCAGATCACGGAGATCAACGGCGTCTCGATCGGGCTGGTTGCCTCCGAGGACGTGTGTGCGGTAAGCGGAGATCCCGATTCGATTGCCGAGGTGTGCGGAGGGATGGATCTCGAGGCAATCCCAGTCCCGGGAGTCGAGTATGGCTTTCACTCGCCGTCGTTGGAACCGGTTGTCTCTCGGTTCGCTACAGTCGTCGACGACTACGAGTTCGCCGATGAGTTTACGTATCCAGTCGTTTCGGATATCCATGGCACGATCAGGACCGACGCCGACGGCCTCCACGAAGAGCTGACCCGAAGTCTCGTCGATCCGGTGCGGGTCGATTGGCTGCTCGAGACGATGATCGAGGCGGGTGTCGACAGCTACGTCGAGTTGCCCCCACAGAGTCGGACCTCCCAGGTTCTTGCCGGATATGCACCTGCAGCGAGTCGACACGGGCCAGCGGAGTTGTGGTGATCGTCGTCTCCCGTGGGTATTCGGGTGGTGGGACTCGAGGTGGTCAAACGTGGCCGTCAAGTGGGTTCGGACCGAAACCGTACTATTGTGAGCGACACGCGAGGCCCACTCCAGCCGGACCGACCGGACGTCAACCACCCGTTTCGGGTCGACGCACCCTTCGAGCCAGCCGGCGACCAGCCCGAGGCGATCGAACAGTTGGTGGCGGGCTATGAATCGGGGGCGACGAAACAGACCCTGCTGGGTGTGACGGGGTCGGGGAAGACCAACACCGTCTCGTGGGTAATCGAGCAACTCCAACAGCCGACGCTTGTCATCGCCCACAACAAGACGTTAGCTGCCCAGTTGTACGAGGAGTTTCGGAGCCTCTTTCCCGATAACGCCGTCGAATATTTTGTCTCCTACTACGATTACTACCAGCCGGAAGCCTACGTCGAACAGAGCGACACCTACATCGACAAGGACGCCTCGATCAACGACGAGATCGATCGACTCCGACATAGCGCGACTCGCTCGCTTTTGACCCGCGAGGACGTCATCGTCGTCGCTTCGGTGTCGGCAATCTACGGACTGGGTGATCCACGAAACTACATCGACTTGGCGTTGCGCCTCGAGGTCGGCGAGGAGGTCGGCCGCGAGGAGTTGCTGAAACAACTGGTCGACCTCAACTACGAGCGCAATGACGTCGATTTCACCCAGGGGACCTTTCGGGTGCGGGGTGATACCATCGAAATTTTCCCGATGTACGGCCGGTATGCCGTTCGCGTCGAACTCTGGGGTGATGAGATCGATCGGATGATCAAAGTCGACCCACTCGAGGGCGAGGCCAAAGGCACCCAGCAGGCGATCCTCGTCCATCCCGCCGAGCACTACTCGATTCCCGAGTCAAAACTCGAGCGAGCGATGGAAGAGATCCGCGAGGATATGGATCGGCGGATTTCGTACTTCGAGCGGGCTGGTGACCTGATCGCCGCCCAGCGCATCGAAGAGCGGACGACCTTCGATCTCGAGATGATGGCCGAGACGGGCTACTGTTCGGGGATCGAGAACTATTCGGTGTATCTATCCGATCGCGACTCCGGCGAGGCTCCCTACACCCTGTTGGATTATTTCCCCGAGGACTTTCTGACCGTCGTGGATGAATCTCACGTCACCTTACCGCAGATTCGGGGCCAGTATGCAGGCGATAAATCCCGGAAGGATTCGCTCGTCGACAACGGCTTTCGGCTGCCGACGGCGTACGACAACCGGCCGCTAACATTTGACGAGTTCGAGGAAAAGACCGACCGAACCCTGTACGTTTCGGCGACGCCGGCGGACTACGAGTACGAGGAAAGCGACGAGATCGTCGAACAGATCGTTCGGCCCACCCATCTCGTCGATCCGAACGTCGAGGTTGCGCCCGCGACCGGACAGATTGACGATCTGATGGACCGAATCGACGCCCGTATCGACCGCGACGAACGGACGCTCGTGACGACGCTTACAAAACGGATGGCCGAGGATCTGACCGAGTATCTCGAGGAAGCCGGCATTTCGGTCGCTTACATGCACGACGAAACCGACACCTTAGAGCGCCACGAAATTATTCGGTCACTCAGGCTTGGCGAGATCGACGTCCTCGTCGGGATCAACCTGCTGCGGGAGGGACTGGATATTCCGGAGGTGAGCCTCGTCGCCATCCTTGATGCCGATCAAGAGGGCTTTTTGCGCAGTGAGACGACCCTCGTTCAGACGATGGGCCGAGCCGCGAGGAACGTAAACGGCGAGGTCATCCTCTATGCAGACGAACCCTCGAACGCAATGGAGTCGGCGATCGAGGAGACCCAGCGCCGCCGGGAGATCCAACAGGAATTCAACCAAGAACACGGGTACGAGCCAACGACAATCGAAAAGGAGGTTGGCGAGACGAACCTTCCCGGAAGCAAGACTGACACCTCGAGCGTTTCGGGTCGGTCGCTTTCTGATACCGACGAAGCCGCCCGGTACGTCGACGAACTCGAAGATCGGATGCAGGAAGCAGCGTCGAACCTCGAGTTCGAACTCGCGGCGGACATCCGCGACCGGATCCGGGAGGTCCGCGAGGAGTTCGACCTCGAGGGTGGGGACGACGGAATTGCCCCACCGGCCGAGGAGTTCTAATGTCCAATATTTTGGTCTCTGGTGCCACCAGTCGACAATTCTGGCAACGTTGATCGACGTATTGCACAAAGCAATATTCAAGACAGCTGACGGTGTACGCTCTGTCATGGGTGTCGTTGACACAGCCGGTGGAGCGACGAGGGATCAGCTGGCACTCCATACGGCTGCCGGGCTGACGATAACGGCGCTGGGTATCGTCGGGTTTCAGTCGATCACGGTGGTTTACGGTGGCGGGCATCCAGCGGCACTGGTGCTTGGATTAACGTTGCTCTTGATCGCCGTCCTTGCCGGGTACAATCGAACGCTCTGGTTGAGCGCCGTCGGGTTCCTGATGGCGATTCCACTCCTGTTGCTGTTTGCGATTGGGCTCATGCTCCCGATGGGCGGCTCCCCACCACCTGGCCGGCTAATCGACGCCTGGTGGCTCTCGCTTGCCGTTACCGTTGGCGGCATTGCCATTGCGATGCTTACGTTGAGTCGGCATGTAGTCGTTTGGCTTCTCGAGGCCGATATCTCACTGTAGGTGGCTATTCCCGCACATCGAATCCACGATCCCGAAGCAGGTCGGGCACGCGGGCACGGTGGTCGCCTTGCAGTTCGATCCGTCTCTCGTCGACGGTCCCACCAGTCCCCATCGAGGATTTGAGATCTGAGGCGACGGCCTTAATCTCGTCGGCGGGAAGATCGAACCCCTCGACAATCGTCACTGGTTTGCCGTACCGTCGTTTTTCCATGCGAACCGAAAGCACCTGCTGGGAGATTTCGAGATCGCCCTGGCTGTCGAGTTCGTCGAGGAGGTCTTCGAGGTCGTCGTTTGACACGTGTTATCTACGTTTGTGACAAGTATAG
>LKMM01000192.1 GCA_001563885.1 Natrialbaceae archaeon B1-Br10_E2g27 | reverse complement strand
TCTCGGTAGTCCCGGACCGACTGATCGAAGAAGATTGCACTCTTGATCGCCGGTGGCACACGGGCGATTTCGTCGAACACGAGTCGTCGCACGTCGGGGGCTGGGTCCGCAGCGAACATCTGGTCGATCAGCACCGTTCCCAGTTCGTGGTGGTCCGTTTGTGCAAGTTCCATCAGATCGACCAGTTCGTCGAAATCGAACACACCGTGTTCGTATCCTTGTTGCTCGAGGTCTAACGGTTGTTGCTCGACGGACACGAACCCACGGAGCCGATCGGTGCCAAACTGATCGATGTACTCCCAGGCGACCAACGACCCCATCGACCAGCCGACGAGCACGATGTCTTCTAGCCCTCGACTCTCGAGAAACGCCTCGAGGTCGGTGGCGTAGGTCGGAAGCGTGTGGCCGGTGTCCGGTTTCGCTGATCGACCGTGGCCGCGAAAATCGAGGACGATGGGTTGGTACTCCGCTGACAGCCCTGCTTGTTGTTCGACGAAGAATCGACTTCCCATCAACACGCCGTGGAGAAAGACAATCGGGACACCGTCTCCATCTTCCTCGTAGTACAGGTGCGTTCCGTTTACCGTCTCAACTGGCATATCTGGATATACATGTCTGTGCAGTTAGTTTTTTGCCCGTGACAGTTCACTGTCGAGTGACTCAGGAGAATATTCGGCGACGCGTGGCCGGTTCTTCTCGGCAACGGAGGCGGTCAACACATGTTTCAGGAGCGTATCGCCTGTGGCGTATATATAAAATTACATATAATAGGGGGACGTTAGGATCGATCGATATTCTTGACCGCCTCTCCGCGCTGAAGCGCGAGGCTTTCACCTTGAAATTCAGCAAGCGAGAGTTCGTGACCGGTAGCATACTTATGTGAGAGTTCCTATCGTTCGACATGGACACGTACGCCCGCTGGTTTGCCGAACAAGAGCGTTTTTATCGAATAATGCTTCTCGCAATGGTTTTGTTCGGAGGGACAGTCGCCGCTACCGGGGCTGTCACGGCAAATGTCGTCTTCGTCGGGTTGGGGATTTGCTGGATCCTCGGTGGGGGTGTCCTCGTCGTTTTCCTCGCAAACCGCGATCCACAAAGTGGCTAGTGTCGTTTCTCGAGGCGGCCCCGATTGGACAATCGCCGGAGACTTCGGATGGCTACCAGCTCCAGCGTTTGAGCAACAGTCGCAACACCAGATCGAGGCTGTAGCCGATTATGCCGATGATGATCATCACGGCTGGAATTTCCGCGTAGGCGAATCGATCACGCGCATCGAGCACGTAGTAGCCAAGTCCCGAGTTCACCCCGAGCATTTCGGCGGGGACCAGGATGATCCAGAGGATTCCAACGCTCAGTCGAAGGCCGGTGAGCATGTCCGGGAGTGCGCCGGGGACGACGACATACCGGATCACTCGAGGCGTATCTCCTCCGAGGGATTCGGCGACGGTCGTCCAGTCGTCTTCGATCGTCGAGATCCCGTGTGCCGTATTGAGGATGATCGGCCAGAGGCCAGCCATCACCATCACGAACACCGCTGCTCCGGTTCCGACGCCGAAGATGATGATCGCAATTGGGAACCATGCCAACGGCGAGATCATCCGCATGAACTGAAACAGCAGCGTCGTCGCGCGCTCGGCACTGGTGAAAAAGCCGACCAGGACGCCAATGGGGAGGCCGATAGCGATCGACAGCCCGAGTGCAAGCGCGAATCGATAGAGGCTGATCCAGATGTGCTCGTAAAACGACGGCTCCGAGAGCAACCGTGCCAGTGCATCGGCGCTTGCAACCGGATGGAACTGCTGAATAACACCCTCTGTCACCGTCGTCACCAGCGTCCAGAGTGCAATCCCGACCAGCAAGCCGATCGCCGGCAGGAACCGATCCAAGTCGACCCGGCGCTCAGAGGTGAATGTCTTCCTCACGCTCATATCCATCTTCCTCCGGGATGCCAAACGCAGACGGTCCGCCTGCATCCTCGAGTGCGGTTTCGATCGGTTCGTACGTCACGAGATCGTCGGCGACGAACTCGGGGTCTATCTCCTCGAGAAACGTTGTCTCGCCTTCGACTCGGGTTTCTTTTAATTGACGGGTCAACGCCTTGGTGTAGGACGGGTAGGGATAGGGGTAAAAGCCGATCCGGTCTGACTCCCAGTCTGTGTGCTGGATTGCGCCATCGTCGTGGTAATGGTCGTGATCGGCATACAGCGTCAACGCACGTTCTAGCGGTTCGGGTCCCTGTGGGAACAGTTCGGTTTCGTCTTCGGAGAGGAGCGTCGCGGCCTCGGATCGGTTGTCCTGGAGCCACAGTTGGCCGTCGACGACGCCGCGAACGACGTCGGTTGCCCATTCGGGATCGTTCTCGACGGCACTCTCGTGCATCGCGACGACACAGCAGGCGTGTTCCCGCCAGATATCGCCGGTAAACCGCAGGATTCGGCCGCCGGCATCGAGTTCGCCGATGGCGTTGAACGGCTCGGCGACGACGTAGCCAGCAATCGACCCGTTGTCAAGTGCGGCGGGCATATCCGGAGGCGGCGTCACTACGAGATTGACTTCGTCGTCGGCTAGATCGTCGCCGTCCGCATCGGTACGTGGCGTGAGCCCGTGTTCGCGTAACCCGATCTGCAGGATGACGTTGTGAATCGAGTACCAGAACGGCACGGCGACGTCCGTCCCACCCAGATCAGTCCAGTCGCTGACTTCGGGGCCGACGGTCAGTGCGGAGCCGTCTACGTGGTCCCAGGCAACTACCGTCAGATCCGCCTCAACCTGGCCGTAGCGCATCCACAGCGTCATCGGCATCAGGAAATGGACGAGATCGACCTCACGGTTGAGAAACGCCTCTGCGAGATCGGCCCAGCCCCGAAACAGCGTCGGTTCGGCGACATCGACGCCATGGTCCGTAAAGTAGTCGTTCGCATAGCCCGCCAAAAGCGGTGCGGCGTCCGTAATCGGCAGGTAGCCGATCTCGAGGGTCTCGTCGTCGCTTCTGCCGAGACAGCCTGCGGTCATCGAGATGCCAGCAAGCGAGGTCAGCCCCGACTCCCGCATAAATTCTCGGCGTGAGAGGCCGTGCGTTCTGGCCTTCTCTGAGGGATTCTCCCAGCCAGCCCCCATCAGGGTCTCCCTGACTGGTCGGTCGGATCCGTTGGGATCGGTTGTGAGGGAGTCGGTACGGTGGTCGTCGTTATGCTCCATTGTCCACTCCGAGCAGGTTGACGATTCGCCGCCGGTGATCGAGCGAGTCCGGCTGTTCGTGTGGACGCCCGGCACCCTCGACGGACTCGATACCAGCGATACCAGTTTCTTCGGTTCCGAGGACGACGACGCGGTCACCGAGATAGATCGCCTCCTCGACGTCGTGTGTGACGAAGACGGCTGTCAGATCGAGTTGGTCGACGATCCGTCGAATCTCGTCCTGTAACGTGCGTTTCGTGAGTTCGTCCAGTGCGCTGAACGGCTCGTCGAACAGCAACAGTTCCGGCTCGTTTGCTAGGGTCCGGGCAAGCGACGCACGTTGGGCCATGCCGCCGGAGAGACTCCCGGGCGGGGCGTCTCCGACGTCCTCGAGTGAAACGAGGTCCAGTAGCTGCTCGATTCGCTCATAATCCGGCTGCTCACCTCGCAATCGCGGCCCGAGTGCAACGTTTGCTCGGACCGAAAGCCAGGGATACAACAGCGGTTTCTGGAACACGACCCCTCGACGGTAGTCCGGCCCCGTGACCGGCTTCCCGTAGGCGCGTATCTCTCCACCGGTCGGTGACTCGATACCGGCGAGCATATGCAACAGCGTCGTTTTGCCACAGCCACTCGGTCCGAGCAGACAGAGAAACTCGCCGTCACCGACTCGCAACTCGAGGTCCTCGAAGACGACCGTCTCCTCGTAGCGCTTCGAAACAGTATCGACGACCACCGCCGGCTGTTCTGACCGTTCTGGCGACGTCTCAGTCGGGCTATCCCGACTCGAGTCCGACGCCGTTTTGCGGCCTCGGTCGGCGTCGTGACTGGGCGACATCCCATCGCGGTCGGTCTGTCGCTTCGTGGGGTTCTGTACCCCTGTAACGCGCTTGAGTCGTGTTCGAAGGGACATCAGTCAGTCCGAAGCCGGCGGCTGCTCTCCCTCGAGCGTCTCGACATCGTCCGGATCGTCGACATATCCGGACTCGACCATCCACTCGGTGGTGCCCTCGATTCGCTCGCTATCAGGTGCACGCACTGGGAGGAACTGTCTGAGCTCGAAGTCCGCTCTCAACCCGTCGAAATCGACGTCTTCGAACGCATCGGGATCGCGTTTGGCTGCCTCCTCGAGCAGGTCGATATACTGGTCTCGGTACCCCTCGAGGTCGGCGTTGATATCCTCGACCGCTCGGTTGAGCGCACGTCGGAACGCCTCGACGTCGTTCGGATCGATGTCGCTTGGTGCGACGAGTGCTGCTCTGCACGGTCCGTCGTATACCGCACGCAGTTCGTCGTCGTATCGACCGAGCGTGACGTATGGCTCGAGGACGCCGATTGCCTCGACGTCGCCGCGTTTGACTGCCTCGAACCGCTCTTCGGCCGAGCCGACGTGTTCGAGGACGATTTCGTCTTCCTCGAAGCCCTCGTACTCGAGCATCTCGGGAATCGAGTAAAACGAGGTCGCGTACGTGTTGATCCCGATCGACTCCCCTTTGAGGTCCTCGATGGACTCATACGGTGCATCTTCGGCGACAAAGAGCACGCGGTCCCACTCGCTGTAGGAGCCGACGATGGTTCGGTCGGTCTCGGAGGCCTCCTGGATGGCGTTCCACTCGCAGACGCCGTGGGTTTCACCCTGCTCGTCGAGTTCGTCCCACCAGTCCGTCTCGTAGGCGTTCTCGCCCTGGTCGGAGAAATCCTGCGTCCCAGGTGCGAAATACGAGAGATCGGGCTCGATGCCTTCCTCCTCGAAATATCCGTTCTCTGTGGCCACTTCCTGTACGAGTTCCCACGTGAAGTACTCGTGGGCGATGTCGACTGACATACACGGCCTACTCAGGGTGATAGGGGGTAAAAACGAACGCTGACGACAACCGTTGCAAGCGTCTCTGACAGGGTTTTTCGGCAGTTTGGGATTTCTAGACCGCCGGCTCGAGCACGCTACCGATGGCTTCGTGGACTTTTGATACCATATAAACACCCATCGGAAGACGGGTGTGTGTCTGGACCACCGGCATTTTTCACCACTACCTACGTCACGTCTACCGGTTTTTAAATTGCATAACTACCGTCAAAATCGTCT
>LKMM01000191.1 GCA_001563885.1 Natrialbaceae archaeon B1-Br10_E2g27 | reverse complement strand
TTTCGCTGGGCCGGCACATCGATCTGAAGCAAATCGTCGGTTACAAACAAGTGATACCGTCGCTCGCCCCCAGCATCAGCACACAACCGATCACAGACCTCTCCGTGGGCCCTAGACGCTGCAGTGCCGACAAAGAGAATGTTCCCCCCCGATCGCTTGAGCGATTCGAGCGCTCGAGCGACTTCTACTGCTCCCCTATCCCGCATCTCGGTTCCCATTGGAATAAAAAATCGGACACAATGGCATAAATATTGTGGCTATCTTCTCCAGAAAGCAACGCTTGAACGACAGTAGCGGGATGGTACGCGTCGACCCCGCGACTTTTGCTACCGGAGTCCGTATCCCCCCCATGGCCGATCAGGACGACGAACTCGCCGAGGCGATCCGCGAGTTGACACGGACAATCGACAATCTCGGCGACGAACTCGAGTCGCCACGACGGAGACCGCGGCTTCGACCACCGACACCACGGGAGATGCTCGCGTTCACCGACGAAATTGCTATCCCAGCGATTCTTGCAGTGCTCGAATCGAGTGTTCGTGCGCTTGAAACGTTTCAGCGAGGGCTTGAACTCGTCCGAACCGAACGCGATGTTCGAAACCGGGCCACCCGATCGAGTACGCAGGCGAGCAAACGAGCGACCGAACTTCGCCGCACGACGCTTTCGCAACTCGATACTGTCCTCACCGAACTCCAGCGAGCCGCTTCCGAGGGTACGCTCCCGGCAGACGAGGGCGCACGCGAGTTGCTCACCGAGGCTCGAACGTTGCGAGATGAGGTCGACCAGCGACTGCAAGAAGCTACGGACACCCCGGAGCGTTCGGATTCGTCGTCGGCGGTACGGATCGACGTCCAGGACGGAACACCCGAGGAACCAACCACAGAAGACGACACGCCGGAGTCGTCGGTCGACGTCGACGCGGAACTCGAGACGTTGAAAGACCGCTACGGCGATGACGAGGATGAGCCAGCAACCGACGATACCTCTGCGGATGGCGACACGAAAGCGAGTGACGACGATTCCACGGATCGTGACAGCGAGACTGGACCCTCGGGTACCAACGGTGACGATAACGACGGTTCCTGAAACGTATCCCCTGACCCGGCGGTAAACTCTCTCGCCCACGGTAGGGCGAGGCACTCACATTTTCTTTCGTTTAGACCGGTTCGAATCGGTAGCCGTCCCAGTGTTGGCTATCTGGTTCGCGAATGCCAGCGCCGGGCTCGCGGGTCTGTTCGACGTACACCGGCCGGACTTCATCACCCGTTTCGATCTCGTCGGTCGTTACCTGACCGATCGCTCGGACCGACTCGCCGTCGACGTCGAACTCGACGATCGCGAGTGTGTTCGGTTGCCGAACCCCCGGTGGGGTTGCCATGCTCTGGGTCCACGTGAGCACTTCGGCGGTGTACTCGCTCAAATCGACTGTCTCGACCGGCTCAGCACCCTCGCGACTGCGCGGGTGGCCGGGGTAGCTGATCGAACCGTCCGCATAGCGTGTTGCGTCCATGCTCATTGTCCTGCCTCCATGATGGTGGTAATCACACAGTTTCCAAAGCCGCCGACGTTACAACAGAGTCCGACCTCTGCATCGTCGATCTGACGCGGGCCGGCCTCGCCAACGAGTTGTTCGTAGATCTCGACCGCCTGGGCGACGCCGCTTGCACCCAGGGGATGGCCCTTCGATTTGAGCCCGCCGGAGGTGTTGACCGGCAACTCACCGTCTTTTTCCGTATAGCCTTCCTCGATGAGTTTCCAGGCCTCTCCCTGCTCTGTGAAACCGAGTCCTTCCATCTGGAGGAACTCGAGGATGGTAAACATATCGTGGAGTTCGGCGACGTCGATATCCTCCGGCCCCCGGCCGCTCATCTCGTAGGCACCCTTACCACTCTCGACGACCCCGCCCATCACAGTCGGGTCGTCGCGTTCGTGGACGACGTGGGTGTCCGTCGCCCCATCGACGCCGGTGACGACGGCGTACTCGTCTGTGTACTCGGCGGCGACTGACTCCGGACAGAACAGAAGCGCTGCCGAACCGTCGGTGATCGGACAGAAGTCATACAGCCGCAACGGGTCGGCGACGATCGGCGACTCGAGGACGGTCTCTAAGTCGACTTCTTTCTGGAACTGGGCCTTTGGGTTGTCGACGCCGTTTTTGTGGTTTTTGACGGCGACTTTCCCGAGGCTCTCCCGGGGGGCATCGAAGCGCTCTAAGTAGTGGCGAGCCGTCAGTCCCGCAAACGAGGGGAGCGTCACGCCGACGTTGTACTCGTTTGGGTGCGTGATCGAGGCGATGACGTCGGTTGCTTCCGCGGTCGTCTTGTGGGTCATCTTCTCGCCACCGACCAGAAGCGTCATCTCGCTGGCTCCGCTGGCGACCGACTGCCAGGCGGCGTAGATGCCTGCGCCACCGCTCGAACTCGTCTGGTCGACACGTTGGGTGTAGGCGGGAATCGCGCCGAGGTCGTGTGCCAGCCCGTTCATGATCCCCGTCTGGCCCTCGAACTCCCCGCTTGCCATATTCGAGACATACAGGTGTTCGACCTCCCCAGGCTCGACTCCTGCGTCCTCGAGACACGCCAGTCCCGCTTCGGCCAACAACTCGAGGATCCACTCCTCGCGCTGTCCGAACTGCGTCATTGCTGCGCCGATGACTGCGACACGTTCCATATCTACCCAGACACCCATCAACGGTTTATAATATTGGGTCCCGGACGGCGTACGTCAGACCCTCTCAACCGAATCGATCAGTTTGCCGATTCGGCCGAGGGCGTCGTAAGCTCACTTGCCCGTGACCTGGCCCGTGAGATCACTGCCGGTCGCGCCTCAAAAGAGACCAGGACGTCCTCGTCGCCGTACGTAACGTCGTCGACGTTTGCGTTGTCGTGGATCCAGGAAACAAGACTCATCGTATCGTCCGTCATCGGCAAGACGAGCCGTTCTTCCTCCCAGTCGGGAAGTTCGTCGTCGATACGCTCGAGCAACGTCTCGATATTTTCCCCCGCTTTTGCACTCACTGCGACCGGGTTCGGTGCGAGCGCAGAGAGTGTGCGTTTGGTCTCTTCGAGGCGCTCGTCGTCGACAGCGTCGATTTTGTTCAGGACCGTCACGATGGGCGCTTCGTTGCGTTCATACAGGGTGTCGTGACAGGTGACGAGTTTCTCGTGAATCTCGTCGATCGGCTCGCTGACGTCGACGACGAGCAAGACCAGATCCGCCCGGTAGACCGAATCGAGCGTCGACTTGAACGACTCGACGAGCCAATGGGGCAGATCGCTAATAAAGCCGACCGTATCGGTCACCAACACGTCTCTGGGCTCGATGTCGGCCCGTCTGGTGGTCGTTCCAAGTGTGGTAAACAGTTTGTCCTGGGACTCGGCCGTCGAGTCGAGATCCGGATGTAACGACTCGTTTTCATCGACCTCGAGGTCGGTTGAGAGCCGACGCAACAGCGTCGACTTGCCCGCGTTCGTATACCCTGCGAGTGCAACGAGGTCGAATCCGGAATCCCGGCGGCGTTGCCTGCGGTGTTGTTCGGTCTGCTCGATCCGCTCGAGTTCGTCGTTGATCCGGCTGATCTGGGCTTTGATGTCGCGTTCGCGACTCTCGTCGTACTCACCAAGCCCCATGAAACCGGGATGTTCGTCGCGTTTGGCGAGACTCGTTTTCGCCTCGACACGGGGCAATTCATAGCGGAGTTCGGCGAGTTCGACCTGCAGTTGTGCTTTTCGAGTCTGGGCACGTTGGCCGAAAATCTCGAGGATGAGCGTAAACCGGTCGATCACTTCGACGCCATCCGGCAACAGCTGTCCGAGATTGTACGTCTGGTACGGTCCGAGTCGGTTGTCGAAGATAACCGTCGTCGCGTCAGTCTCGACGACCCTCGTTGCAAGTTCCGTTGCTTTCCCCTCCCCGAACTGCAGTGCTGGGTCGGCCTTGCGAGTCTGTGTAACCGTCTCGACGACGGTGTAGCCAGCCGCCGCTGCAAGGTCGGCGATTTCACCTGTGTCGGGTGTCCCCGAATCGACGCGCTTTGCAATGATGGCTCTCATGATGGTTGCTGTGTACGCTTCGGGCCTCGTGGCTCGTTCGAGTGACTCGATACTATCTGTTGACGAGACGGCCACGAGGGCACTCGCCGGCTACCGAGACGATCCGGAGCTGTCCGAGTCCGCCTGCGATCAACGACGGAGACGATGTCGGCCGAACACCTCCATTGATCGTGTGTGAGTCATACTCGTCCGTATGCATCCAACCGTCTTGAATCCCGTGTTCGACTCGACCGGCGAGAAGACGCGTTAGCGCGTTTTGAGATCGTCTTTATCCTTGACGATCTGGGTTTCGGCTTCGCCACTCGAGTGTTCGTTGACGACGTCGTAGAACTCATTTTGCATCCCTGCAGGGAAGGTGATGACGCCGATCCAGGAGCCATCGGGCTGCCACTCCTCACGTTCTAAGTCGCCGAACTGTCTGATCTGGGCCTGTGCGCTGCCGGCGTACTCCGCTGGCACCTGCGCTGCGATCGTCACCTCCTCGAATCGAATCGGGATCACAGGCCGGAGCGCATCGAGTGCGTCGTCGACTTGATTTTCGACCGGCTCCATCGGGTCGACGGTAAACCCGGCCTCCTCGAGTGCGTTCTCGATGCGCTCGGGCGGATGGGGTGCGTCGTCCATCTGCGGGTTGATGGCGTTTCGCGTGATGGTATTGATCAGTTTCCGTCGCTTTTGTTCTTGCATCTCGCGGCGCTGGTCGGCCGTAATCTGAATCTCACCGCGCTGGATGACTTCGGGGATGATCTCGAGTGGGTCTGTTGTCTCGAAGACCGTCTCGAGGTCGGCTTCGGCGGGTCGGTCACCTCGCGAGGCGTTCTCGAAGACGTCTTCGGCAGCGATAACCTCCTCGAGGTCGCCGTCGAACTCCTCGCGTTTGATCGCCAGTGCCGCATCCGGGTCGACCAGTACCTCAAAGCGCGCCCCATGTGATTCGAGTCGCGCCGTCACCGCCTCGTCGAGCGATATCATACTGGACGATAGCTGTGCCAATTAAAAGAGTGTTTCCCGACCTCCCAATTGAGTTGATCGCTGATCAACGCGCCGACTGTCTTGTGCGTTTAAACACATATATCGATACGTATATATCGACTACCGTACATTCAGTAACGAGGGAACGAGAGCGTAGACACGCTCAGATTCGATCTACTGTCGCCGAGATTCCTGGTTGTAATTCGTTTACCGGGGCCCGGAGACGATAGCGTTAGAACGCTTTCCAACGTCAGATC
>LKMM01000190.1 GCA_001563885.1 Natrialbaceae archaeon B1-Br10_E2g27 | reverse complement strand
TATCGAACCCCTGGGCATCGAGCGCGTAGTAGGCCGCAAACGAGCCAACTGGTGCATGGTATCGGTACTCTTTGTACTCCGGATCTGTCGAATTGAGCAAATACTCTTGGAAGAACGTCGTCGCCTTACCGAAATCATGCACGTAGGCAAGCGTCTCAACGACATCCCGAAGCGACTCTCCCTGGGGTGTCTCGGAGTCGACGGCAACGATCTCCCGAACACGGCGGGCGACATCTTCGAGGTGGTCGACCAGTTTGACACCGTCGTCGCCGTTTTCCGGTGGATGAGAGTACCGGGTGGTCATCAGACGAACACCACTGTTCGATCATCGACGCGAGCGGTCTCGACACCGGCGACTGTCAGCGGCTTGGCGTCCGGATTGTAGCTGTACGTCGTAAATCCGGTTGTCGTCCGACCACCGGAGTCCGCCTGCATAAACGCCGGCGACTCTTCGATCTGACAGCGTGTGCCCGCATCGAGAACGACATCGTCGACTGCGTTCGGCACCGCCGAATCAACGGCGACCGACTCACCTTGTGGTCCGGCTTCGACATCGAACTCGCCGTGATACTCGATTTCGGCGAGATGTTCGGACAGGCCGAGACTCGGGACGTAGTGTGATTTGCCGGCTTCGAGCATTGCTCGAAGTGCAGTGTACCACTCGTCGTCCGACATGGAAATGTCGATTCGGTAGGCTGGCTCAACCAGCACCTCGTAGTTGTGCTGCTGTCTGAGGGTCGTCGGATCGGGGAGTTTGATGCTGATTTTTCCCTGTCCGTTGAGTGACTGGAGATTTTCTCTCGCTGTCGACAGCGTGTTCATCGGCATGTTGATCGTCCGAATCTCACGAACGGGTTGGATGGCGACTGCCGACTCATCCGGGGCGAACAGATCGTAGTAGCCGTCTCGCTCAGTACCGACGACCGCAGCCAGCAGGCCAGCAACGGTCGTCCGTGGGATGATCCGGTAGGTCTGTTTGACGATATTGCCCTCGATCCGCCGGAAGTGTCCCCACGGGCCACGGATGGTAAACGAGAGACACCGCTGCGGACGAGTGCTCTCATCCTCGGTTGACCACTCGCCCAACGATTGCTGTCCCATCGTTAGACAGTGTTGCCGTCGGTTGGCAGCGTTTCGGTGTGTTCGTTGTAGACATCGACGATCTCGACGGCGTCCGAGCCAAGAGCCTCCCGAAGCCCATCGTAGAGGAGATCCGGCCCACCGGGTTCGCCGCCAGCAGAAATCTCCAAGACATCACTGACAACGACTCGAACGCGCTTGATCTGGTCGCTCGCGTTTGCGAGGCGGTCGATAAAGCTTTCCACATCGAGTGTCAGATCCCGAACCGTCCGCAGTTCTTCGTGGGCTTTCGAGTTGTCGGAATCGAGTTCGAGATCCTTGTCGAGACCGCCGAGATGGAAACTCTCGTCTGCGTACTCGACACGACAGTAGAGTCGTGGCTCTTGGCCGACTTTGCTCCGGCTGATCGTCTGGTTTTTGATCGACCGCCAGCAGAGCGTATCGAGCCGTTCGACATCGCCCGTGGTGAGTTTGGTGTCCTCAGCTCCGTGTTCGTCGACGAGTCCGTGAAACCGAATCAGACCGTACTGAATCCGATGGTCGTCGAGGTCGAAGCCACCTTGCTGTTTGTTTTCTTGGGTCGCAATAACGCTCGTCAGGCTGTCGTACTCCTCGTTTTCGTTGACTGCGTGGATTGATTTACCGGGTGAGAACTGAACAGGTCCGGTAAAGTGATCGGGGAGATGTTTGGCATACGTCTCTGCCGTATCGACTGCCATCGTTGCACCAAAGTAACGCACGTCGACGCTGTTGTCAAGGAACTCGCCGAACACGTCCTCACGGAACTGATCGGCTTCTTCGTCGTCCTTGAGATCGTAGTCGTCGTAGTCGACTGCTTTGAGTCGGTTTTTGAGTAACTCACCACGCGTAAACTGATTACCCTCTTCGTTGACATTCCGTATATAAACGCCGTGACCGTCGTCGTCGAGTTGGTCACGGAGATATCGTTTCAGTCGAACGTCGGTGACGATTGCCTGCTGGGTTTGGGGATCGATTCGTGGTCGGTTCGAGCCGCTGAGTGGATTGCCGTTGGGGTTTGCGTCGACGGCGTCGTACAGAAAGACGATTTCTGATCGGTTCGTCACGGTGTCAATGGTGTCGGACATATTAGAGTTCCTCCTCGGTTTCGGCTGGATTGTCTGCGTCGCTATTCGTCTGGCTCCAATCTGGATGGTCGTTCATACCGTAGGTCACGCCAAGGGCGTAGTAGAAGCGGAGATCGTCGGTCTCGATTTCCCACTCGTCAGGGTCTGGATTGAGGATCGTCTCACGGAGCCGTTCGACGATATGTTCGGCTTTCGTTCCGGGATAGATCCCTTTCTGTTTCTTTTCTTTCCGCGTGTAGGTCAGCGTCTTGGCGACCGTCTCTTGGGTGACCT
Organism: Natrialbaceae archaeon B1-Br10_E2g27; assembly: GCA_001563885.1. GTDB lineage: Archaea > Halobacteriota > Halobacteria > Halobacteriales > Natrialbaceae > Natrarchaeobaculum. The sequence goes on along the minus strand of LKMM01000190.1, from coordinate 2,830 downwards.
TTTTGATTCGTGACCGGGAGATCGATTTGACCGGGTACTGGTCGACGAGGGTCGTCGAGCGATTCTCGCTGTACTCTTGGTAGCTCCCGATATCGCCGACGAGTGCGCCTAAAAGGAATGCCCCCCGGCGTTGGCTGGTAACTGATTCGGGACTGTCGTCGCGCTCGGGCGACAGCGCGGGTGTGTCGTTGATAAACGATTCGAGTTTCGGTGCGGCGGGGTGGCCCCCATCTGTGGCAAAATGATTCTCCATTGTGTGTGTTTCGTACGTCGGTTCGTGAGTGATCGGTTCCTTACTCGGGTCGGTTGTTTTCAACAGCTTGAGATCGTCGGTGTCAGCCAGCGCGCAAAGTTGTGCGAACTGACTGGCGACTAAAAACGACGGAAAGCCCTCGTGGTCGCCCTCATCGGTCTGGTCGTCTATGATCCGGTCGACATACTCTTCGAGCAGAACGTCGACGCTGATTGGACTGCCACTTAGCACGCTAACGAGTGCCTCGATTCGTGGATCGTCGGCGTCCGCAGCGTCGTCATCGCGCTCGGCGAACGTCTGATAAAAGTACCAGCCGTTTGCGACCGCCCCGAGCTGGTCGTCGCTCCCCGAAAGAAGCCCCCACTTCTCGTTTGTTGGGAGTGGAGCAGTCCATTCTGTCCGTGTGTTGAACACCGAGACCTTCTCGACGAATCGGTTGTGCGTGAACGCGAGTTCTGTCGGATAGTGGAGTCGACCGTTCAGCGTTTCGCCGAAGACGTCGTACCGAGACATCTGGTGCGGCATGATTGCCGAGACATAGAACCGGTATAGCCGATCAGCAGGCTCCTGCTCGCGCTGATTAATATGTGCCTGTTCGATAGGCGTTGTGTCACCGTCATCCTCGACAATTCTGTGCAGCAGACCATACAGTTTGTATGCCTTTTGTGGTGTGAGACGACCGAAAATGTACGGTAGGTAGTACACTTTCGCCCCAAAGGTCCGGTAGGTGCAGGCCTCGACAAACGTCTCGGCGTTCATGACGGTGATTGCGGCGTCCTCCGAAATCGGATGTGACCGCCAGGCGTTTTCGATGTCGAGTCCGGGGAATTTTTCGAGCTGTTTGCCGAGAAAGTAGTTCTGTGGGTCTTCGGACGTGCCGACCGTCCGTGCGGGGAGGCCCGTAACGAGATCGGTCGCGTCGCCGGATGAGTCCTTGGCCTTGTTTTTGGTGACGAGCTTCGAGAGCTTGCGCTGGCGCATCGCCTCGTTGAACACGTCGAGATCACCGGGCCACTGGTAGTCGCCATCCGTCTCTGTTTTCACCCGTACAGTTAGCAGTGAGGTCGCCGATTCGCCGCCGAGCTTGCGAGTGATTGCCTCCTCGATTGTGTCGAGCGCAGCCTCGTCCTCACCGAGCTCGGCCAGCCGGTCGATAATCCAACCGGCGGGATGTTTGTCGGCTGTTTGCGTCACCACGTCGTCGACAGCCCACTTGGTCAGCCGTTCTTTTGCGTAGCGTGCCAGCTTTTCTGGTTCACTATCCTGACCAGATTGATGGGTTGCGCTATGATCAATTCCGGCAGCTGCCGGATACTTGCAGTGGCCGACCTGCTGAATGAGGTCGGTGGTGTACCTCGTCACCTGGACGGGACCGAGATCATCGTCTGCCAACCGTGGTTCGTCGCCCGAGGCGTCAACGCGGACGACGATTAGGCTATCATCGGTATCGACCAGATCACCAGCCGCGTCGGGCGTGAGATACGGGGCGTACTTGCCGCCGCCAGTCGTGGCAAGCGTGTAGAGCTTGCCATATAGATACTGGAGGCCCCGAAGCGACCCGATTGGAGAATCCGGGAGTTCGGCTTCCAGTTTGTCGGCTGGATACTGCTCCTGAAACTTCTCAGGCGAAAGCATTGGTTCCCTCCAGTTCGCTCTCACCAGGGCGCGTCTTGTCGGTGATGTTTATAAACCCGAGTCCCAGCGAGTTCCGCTCGCCGAGCCCACAGTCGAGTGCGAGGTTGAGGTGTCGACGGTGGTTGTCGTCCCGAACCGTATACGAGAATTTCCACTTACTCAGCACGTAGGTCATTTCCTGGCCTTCGGTCACGGTCACCGGGACGGCGAAGGTTTTGATGAGTTCGTAGCCGTCGAACAGCTCGCCGTCGACATCGCTTGGCCCGGGTAGGTGATCGTGGGCATACAGCTCGTGTTTCTGGTCGAGGTTTGCTTCCAACTGAGCGCGAAGCGGTTTTGTGGTATGTTCCGGTCGCCAGAAGACCGCGGTGTCGCCGCCGGGATAGTCGATACCGTACTCTTCGCACCGCCACGGTGGAATGCGCACGAGGAGTCCGGTGCCGGTCTCGATGGTTCCGCGGGTGCCGGGCTCGCCAACATCGGGTTCGAGTGCGGTTACGTCGTCGACCGTAAACGGCATTTCACCGATATTGAGCTCCGGCTCTTCGAGCAGATCAGCGGCCACGTTGGCGAGCAGCTCCTCGTCTGGCGAGGCCACCAGCAATTTTCGGTCGTCGCCCGCCTGCATATCGTGAGGCGGAAACGGGTTGGAAAACGAGAATCCCGGTGGCTCACCGGAGTCGTGCCGCTGATCGTACTTAGTGTTATTAAGAGCACCCCAGAGTCGACCGCGGAGCTTGTCGTGGTAGTCATTTTGGTATATTGTGTCCGCACGCGCGGATAGATGAGCCATTACGCGCACTTGCTTGACTCACCTCTGAGATAGGGGGATGTCATCCAATAGTTAATACTTACAGACAGTATATAAAAGAATGCAAAGCGAAGTGAAAGTAGAGAGAATCGCACAAGCGTTCGTCTGAAACCGTCTTCGCGGTGGCATAC
>LKMM01000189.1 GCA_001563885.1 Natrialbaceae archaeon B1-Br10_E2g27 | reverse complement strand
TCGGTTCGACACATCAGTCGACGCTTGGCGGAGTACTAGTCGGTCGGTTATACTGCCGGACGTCCGTCGTGAATCGCCGCCACGGGGTGGCGATTATACAGTTCCGTCCGATAGTATTAGTCGAACAGCACGCGCTCGACGATCGGTCGCAAGAACGAGCCCCGGCGGGTCTGTTTGGAGTGGACGAGAAACACTGGCTTGTCGATTCTCGCGGCGAGTCGATCGGAACGCTGTTCGATGATCAGGTCGGGAAGCCGGCGGTGAGTGACGGTACTCACCATCACCAGATCGGCCGACTCGAGGGCTGTCGAGAGCTCTTCGATCTCGTTTTCCGTCCGAATAATAGACGACTCGACCGGGACAGTACAGAGCTCGTCGAGTTCGTCGTGGTAGGCCTCGATCGTCTCGATGAGCTCATCAGGTGCAGTTTCGGAGACCGCATAGACGAACCTGATACGTGCGCCGACGACAGCTGCCATCGCATCGGCGAGTTCGACTTTGAGCGGATCGTTGAACGGGCTCCGATCGGTCACGATAGCGATTTCGTCGATCTCGGTTCGCTGTTCGTGCTGGACGAAGACGACGTCACACGGAGCGTGTTCTAGGATCCAGTCGGTATCCCGGCCGAGAAGCGTTCCGAGACGGCCCACGGGGTTCTGTCGGGCGAGGATGAGGTCGGCACCGCTTCGCTTGGCGTAGTTGACGACCGCATGGCGGGTGTCGTGGCTGACGATTTCGCCGATTTCGACGGGGACTTCCAGATCACGGACGAGTTCGTCGGTCCGTTTCTCGAACTCGACGTCAGCCTCCGAAAGCTCCGTCGCAGCGGTGTCGAGTGGGATCTGGTCTGGGACTTCCTCGAACCGGACGACCCGGATGTGGCCGCCGCGTCGCCTGACGATCGGTGCGGCCATCTGGATCAGCGCGTCTTCTTCTTTGCGGGTGACTTCCTGTCGAATCGGGATCAGGATCTCGAACTCGTCGGCGCGTGCGAGCCGTGCCTCGGTATCCTGGACGAACTGCTTGCCGGCTTCGCGGCGAGCGAGTCCCATGGCGACCCCCTCACGATCGATCTTGTCTGCGGCGTACCACTTGAACCAGAGGAAGCCAAAGATCACGATCGCGATCGAGCCGATGATCTCCTGGGGATCCATCTGGGTGATGATGAAGATTCCAGAAACGATGCCAAACAGCTGGACCCACGGATAGCCGGGAGTGAAAAAGTCCGGATCGTACCACTCGAGATCGCGTTCGCGAAAAGCGATCAACGCCGCACAGACGAGGATGTAGACGAGGATCTGGAACGCACCGGCCATCTTGGCGATTTCGTCGACCTCGAGTGTGGCGACGATTGCGATGATGATGCCGCCGGTGACGAGAATCGAGACCGAGGGCGTGTTGAATCGGGGGTGGATGTACTCGAATTGTTTTAAGAAGAGTTGATCACGACTGAGCGCGAGCGGATACCGTGAGGCGGTCAGGATGCCGGCGTTTGCGGTACTGACGAGCGCGAGGACGGCGGCGATGATAATCCCGATGACGGCGAAGATGCCGACGGCGATACCCCCAACCACCGCATCGCCAAAGAGCAACTCGGTCGCAAGCGCCATCGGTTCTTCCGAAGCCGCCAGGTCATCGGCCTCCATGACGCCGACGAGGACGAACACGAGCAACGCGTACAGAAATGCCGTCACAATCAGCGAAAGGAGCAGGCCAAGCGGCAGGTTCCGGCCGGGGTTTTCGATCTCTTCGGCGACGGCGGCGACCTTTGTGACGCCGGCATAGGAGACGAGCACGAGCGCGGTCGCCGTGAGGATCCCGTCGATTCCTTCGTCAAAGAAGCCATCGTAGTTTGCCCCCTCGACCTGGATGATCGTCGCGGCGACAAACGCCCCGAGAATTACCAGCATGATGATCACCATCGCCAGCTGGATGCCGCCGGTCTGTTTGACCCCGATGAGGTTGATGCCGATGAAGATGAGCGCGAACGTGATCCCGAGCGCTCGAACGCCCGGCAGGGTAAGGGTCCACTCGATGCCAGGGACGAGCAGATCCCAGGTCGGGAGCTCGTAAATAAAGTTGATGTAGAACATCCCGCCGTACAGCGCAAGCGAGCCTTTGAGCATCAACATAAGCCAGGTGCCAAGGCCGGCGATAGTGCCAAACGACGGGCCGAGTCCGCGTTCGATAAAGACGTAATCACCGCCAGCCTCGGGCATTGCCGTGCCGAGTTCGGCGATGCTGAGTGCCGCCGGGACGACGAGAATCGCCGCGATGACGAACGCCACGATAACCGCCGGTCCAGCCTCCGCCATCGCGACACCAGGAAGGATGAAAATCCCGCTGCCGATCATCGCTCCCATGCTGATCGCGATCACCGCAAAGAGCCCAAGATCTCGTTCCAGATCCTTTCCCATTGGAGTCGCCTTTCGAACGGAAGTTAAGAAATCTTCGGGTTTCAGAACCGAGCGTGCTATTTGTCCCCAAGCGATGTTATTTTGCCGAAAAACCATCTACGTTGGGAAACATTTGACCGATTTACTCGAGTGATCTATAGACGGCTGTATTCGGTCGGTCCGACCAGTGGTGGTCGTCCCCTCATCGCGGTCGGCTCGAGTCGCCGGACCAACCCACGGTGTTTTTAACACCCCAGGGTGTAGTACCGCGTAGCGAAACCCGCGGGCAAGTGCGCTCGAGTCGCTGGCGATCGTCAGCGGTCGTTTGGAGTGTCTCTCCACCGCGAGCGCATAGCGGGATGGCCGACGTGCTGTAAGACGCCGGGGCCGCACACCCAGGAGTCCGCGGACCGTTTCGATGAGAGTCAGTACGGCTTTCAGTACAAGCAATCATGGAAATCGAAATTGCAACCATAGGCGGATACGAAGAAGTCGGCCGGCAGATGACTGCCGTCCGCGCCGGAAACGATGTCGTCATTTTCGACATGGGTCTGAACCTCTCGCAGGTGTTGATCCACGACAACGTCGAGACCGAACGAATGCACAGTCTGGATCTGATCGACATGGGCGCGATCCCCGACGACCGGGTTATGTCCGATCTCGAGGGCGACGTGCAAGCGATCGTCCCGACTCACGGTCACTTAGATCACATCGGCGCGATCAGCAAACTCGCCCACCGATACAACGCACCGGTCGTTGCGACGCCGTTTACGATCGAACTCGTCAAACAGCAGATCGAAGGCGAACAGAAATTCGGCGTCGAAAACGATCTGATCAAGATGGACCCCGGCGAGTCGATGACGATCGGATCGGAGGGTGTCGAACTCGAGTTCGTCAACGTCACCCACTCGATCATCGACGCGATCAACCCCGTTCTTCACACCCCCGAGGGTGCGATCGTCTACGGACTGGACAAGCGGATGGACCACACGCCGGTGCTGGGCGACCCGATCGACATGAAGCGCTTCCGTGAGATCGGCCGCGAGGACAACGGTGTGCTGTGTTACATCGAAGACTGTACAAATGCAAACAAAAAGGGGCGAACCCCAAGCGAGCGCGTCGCCCGCGAACACCTTCGGGATGTCCTCTATAGCATGGAAGATTACGACGGCGGGATCGTCGCGACGACGTTCTCGAGTCACATTGCCCGTGTAAAATCGCTCGTCGAGTTCGCCGACGATATCGGCCGCCAGCCCGTTTTGCTGGGTCGATCCATGGAGAAGTATTCGGGCACTGCAGAGCGTCTGGATTTCGTCGACTTCCCGACCGATCTGGGCATGTTCGGGCATCGGAAATCGGTCGATCGAACGTTCAAGCGGATCATGAACGAAGGGAAAGAGGACTTCCTGCCCGTCGTCACCGGCCACCAGGGCGAACCGCGTGCGATGCTTACACGGATGGCTCGCGGCGAGACGCCGTACGAACTCGACGACGGCGACAAGGTCGTCTTTTCGGCCCGGGTTATTCCGGAGCCGACCAACGAGGGCCAACGCTACCAGGCCGAGAAACTGCTTGGAATGCAGGGAGCCCGCGTCTACGACGATATCCACGTCTCGGGCCACCTCAACCAGGAGGGCCACTACACGATGTTGGATGCACTCCAGCCCCAGCACATCATCCCCGCCCACCAGGATCTGAAGGGGCTTTCGGGCTACGTGAACCTCTGTGAGAGCGAAGGCTATCGGATGGGTCGAGACATCCACGTCTCACGAAACGGCAACCTCATCCAACTCGTCGACTGATATGACGACTCCCGAGGCACGAGAGCAGCTAGTGCTCGAGGCGGTCAAACAGCGTCGCGAGCAGGTCAACGAGGCGATTCCCGAAGGGTTACCGATCAAACCCCCCGAGCGACTCTACGAGGCGTCGCGATACTTACTCGACGCTGGCGGGAAACGACTCCGACCGACCGTCTTGCTCACCACCGCGGAAGCGCTCGCCGACGTCGACCCGCTGAGCCAGGAGTATCGTTCGTTCCCGACCCTCGAGGGCACCGGCCCGGACCAAATCGACATCATGGATGCTGCCGTCTCCGTCGAGGTCATCCAGTCGTTTACGCTGATCCACGACGACATCATGGACGACGACGACCTCCGCCGTGGAGTCCCTGCCGTTCATAAAGCCTACGACCTCGAGACAGCAATCCTGGCCGGCGATACGCTGTATTCGAAGGCCTTCGAGATCATGCTCGAGACCGGGGCACCGGCAGAACGGACAGTAGCGGCTCTCGACGTGCTGGCAACGACCTGTACGAAAATCTGTGAGGGCCAATCGCTCGACGTTGCCTTCGAGAGTCGCAACGAGGTCACTCCCGAGGAGTACCTCGAGATGGTCGAACAGAAGACTGCGGTGTTGTACGCTGCCTCGGCGTGTCTCCCTGCTGTCTTGCTCGGTGCCGACGAGGAAACGGTCGATGCCCTCTATGGCTATGGCCTCGATATCGGCCGGGCGTTCCAGATTCACGACGACGTCCTCGATCTGACCGTCCCAAGCGAGAAACTCGGCAAACAACGCGGCAGCGACCTCGTCGAGAACAAACAGACGCTGATCACCGTCCACGCCCGTGAACAAGGCGTCGACATCGAGCGATTGGTCGATACGACCGACGTCGACGCCGTCACCGAAGCCGAAATAGACGCCGCCGTTTCCGAACTCGAGGACGTCGGGTCGATCAGATACGCAAACGAGACGGCCCGCGAGTTAGTCGACCGCGGGAAAGACCGACTCGAGGTCCTCCCCGACAACGAAGCACGCGATCTGCTGTGTTCGCTCGCAGACTATCTGATCGAGCGCGGGTACTGAACTGGTACAGTGGACAATAGTCCACCACACGACCCAATATATAAATATTTTTGAATT
>LKMM01000022.1 GCA_001563885.1 Natrialbaceae archaeon B1-Br10_E2g27 | reverse complement strand
TCGGTCATGCCCTCGAGTTCTTCGGCTTGCTCGAGGTTTCGTGGGTAGCCATCGAGGACGAAGCCGCCGGCCTGTGAGAGCGCTTCCTCGACGATTGCGTTGACGACTGCGTCGGGGACGAGTTCGCCCTGGTCCATGTACTCGCCGGGCGTGTCGTATTCGGTATCCATATCCGAGATATCCATCTCTTTGTTCGAGCGGAGTGCGTCACCGGTGGTGACGTGCTCGACGTCGAACTCCTCGGTTAGCTTTGCACTCTGGGTTCCCTTTCCGGCTCCCGGTGCACCCAGGATCAGGATTCGTGGCTGTGCCATACGAGTCCGTTCACTGCCGCCGCTTAAAGGCTTAAAGAAATGGCGCTCGAGACACCTGTTCGCTCACTCGATAGTCAGCTCACCGCCACCGTTTCCGTCACTGTCGCCTTCGTCCCACTCGAGTTCGAACTCGACGCTCAACTCCGCGGGACCGCCGGAACTCGAGGTTTCGCGTTCGGCTTTAATTTCGAACGTTGGGCGTGCGGGTGGCTCCATCGTTACCGACTCGCCGCCGGCCTCGAGGGTGATCGATTCGCCGGATTCGATGGAGTCTGCGACGGTCCGAAGGTACGTTGCGATATCTGCACCCGACATTCGACGCTCGAATTTAAACAGCACTTCTTCAGGCATACCTGTTGTTCGCGTCCTACGATATAGAGTCTTTTGTGCGGTTGCCCGCGCGCGACCGAAGTCTGGGTATCAAAAACCGACATATGAACCAATAGTGTATTGTATATCGACCTTCGGGCCGAATATGTTCGTCAAGCGGGGTTTACAGTCGCAGTTTGTGTTTTATTTCAAACTTGTAGGAAACGAACCAACGATAGAACAAAGAGGGAGCAATCCTACCTCACGGCAGACGACCCGCATGCACAGACGCAACTGGGCGGCGGAAACGGTCGCTGGTATTCGATCGACGAAGCGGCCTGTTACAGGCACTTTCCAAATAGATAAGTGCCCACGGGCACCATCGACCGACATATAACGGACTATAATAGAGGTGACCACAATCTTCAACGCATACACGACCCCGCTTGAGGTGCAGACGCGCGTCGACGTGTTCGAGGAGATCTTCCTCGTCTTCCTCGGACTCGGGACGCTCGTTGGCGTCGTGGTTATCGCGTATACGCTGTACAACGCGTACAAGTATCGTGATAGCGGCGAGCCCGACGATAGCGAAGATCTGCCGACACTCGGGGAGTTACCGACTGGTGGAAAGGGCGGCAAAAAATTGTTCCTCTCGTTCGGCCTGAGCGCGATTATCGTTATCTCGCTCGTTGTCTGGACCTATGGGATGTTGCTTTACGTCGAGGATGGTCCCGACGACAACCCCGACGACGCGATCGAAGTCGAGATCGAAGGCTGGGCGTTCGGCTGGGATTACTACTACGATAACGGCATCGAGACGACTGACGAGTTCGTAATCCCGACAGACGAGGCAATCTGGATCGAAACGACCTCACGAGACGTCTGGCACACCTACGGGATCTCAGACCTACGGGTAAAATCTGACGCGATTCCTGGTGAGTACGACGATACGTGGTTCATCGCCGAAGAAACCGGCGTCCACGACGCCGAGTGTTTCGAACTCTGCGGTGTCGGTCATAGCGATATGTACTCCGAGGTCGAAGTGGTCGAACCCGACGAATACGAAGCCTGGGTCGACGAGCAACTGACACTTTCGATCACCCTCGAGGACCAGAACGAACAGCGAGTCACTGACGGCTTCGAACTCACACTCGAGCACCAGGACAACGACGAGTTCGACGATGATCTAAGTTTCGCCTACGAACCCGAGGACTTCGAGAACGGCTCGATCGAAATCGGCGACATCGAACAGGGCGGTGAGTACGACATCGAGATCGTCTCGACCGACGACGAGTTCGAGACTGTCGAAGAGACGATCGACTTCACCGGTCCTACTGACGAAACGTTCACCCTCGAGTTCGACGACCTCGAGGAGGAAGATGACGAAGAAGATGATGAGGAAGAAGACGAGACTGACGACGAAGCGGAAGCGACTGACGACGACACCGACGAGGGAGGTGATGACTAATGGGTGACCTTCCACCAATGACGTCGGTCAAACGCTGGCTGGTGACGACAAATCACAAGGACGTTGGCATTCTGTATCTCGCGACAGCGCTGTTTTTCCTGTTGCTTGGGGGCGTCCTTGCGTTGTTGTTCCGGGCACATCTCTGGGCCCCCGGCGGCCTCGGCCTACTGAGCGGCGACGAATACAACCAGGCTGTAACGTCACACGGCTTACTGATGGTTTTCTGGTTCCTCTCGCCGTTTGCGGCCGGCTTTGCGAACTACTTCGTCCCGCTGCAGATCGGTGCGGATGACCTGGCGTTCCCGCGGCTGAACGCGCTTTCGTACTGGTTCTATCTCTTCTCCGGGATCCTTATCGCCGCGTCGTTCTTCCAGGGTGGAACGTTCGCCGGCGGTTGGACGATGTACGCGCCGCTGAACGTGCCGACGTATACGCCTGCGATGGAGGCGACAAGCGGCGGCAACGGGACGATCCTCGGTCTGGCACTGTTCGTGATCTCGATTACTGTCGGGACGGTTAATTTCCTCGTGACGATTCACCGTTCGCGTGCGGAAGGCCTCGGCCTCTGGAATATGCCGCTTTTCACCTGGTCGTGGCTGCTTACGGTCTGGATGATGCTGTTTGCGTTCGCAGCACTGCTCGCTGCCGTGTTGTTGCAACTGTCCGACCGTCTGTTCCTCACGCAATACTTTGCAGCCGAACAGGGTTCAGGCCTGCTGTGGGCGCACCTGTTTTGGTTCTTCGGCCACCCGGAGGTCTATATCGTCTTCTTCCCTGCGCTTGGGATTATGTTCGAGACGTTCCAGACCTTCACCGGGCGGCGGCTCGTCGGCCGGAAGTGGGTTATCATCTCGATGGTACTCGTGGCCGTCCAGTCTTTTTTGGTCTGGATGCACCACATGTTCCTGACGACGATCAACTTAGAGATCAAGACGCTAATGATGGCGACGACGATCGGGATCTCCTTACCCTTTGACCTGATGGTCTTTGCGTTGATCTATACGATGATCAAGGGTCGGGTTCGGTTTACCACACCGTTCCTCTTTGCTCTCGGCGCGCTCGTCCTGTTCATCTTAGGCGGAATTACCGGGGTCTTCCTCGGAGCCGTCGTGCTCGACTACGAGTTCCGTGGCACCTACTGGGTCGTTGCTCACTTCCACTACGTGATGGTCTCGGGTGTCACCGCGTTGATCGGCGGCCTCTTTTACTGGTGGCCGAAGATCACCGGCAAAATGTACTCGGAGGCACTCGGAAAGCTCACCTTCGCCGTTTACTTTATCGGCTTCAACCTGCTGTATTTCCCACAGTTTATCGCCTGGGAGACGCCACGCCGTGTCTTCCACTTCAACCCCGAGTTGACGTTCTTCCACCAGCTTTCGACCGTCGGCGCGTTCGTCTTCGGCGCGTCGTTTTTGGTCATGTTCGCGACGCTGATTCACAGCCTCGCCTACGGACCACGCGCTCCCGACAACCCGTGGGAGTACTCGCGTACCGCTGAGTGGGCAATCTCTTCGCCACCACCGCTCGAGAACTGGGGCGGCCGGCCAACGTACGCCAGCGGACGCCTCGAGTTCGTCGACGACGTGAAGGCTGCGACCGACGGCGGTGTCACACAGGGAGCGACAGCCGATGCGCACAGTCACGAAGAACACGCCGACCACGCCAGCATCTGGCCATTTGGAATCGGCGTGGCGACGTTCATCTTCTTCCTCGGGTTGACCGGCATCACGTCGTATCTCGTCGAGTTCGCCGAAGCACGCGGTCATTCGGTCGTTGGCGCGCCCGACCCGAACATCATCTATCCGGTCTTGACCGTCGTCGGGCTGGTTGCGCTTGGCTACACGCTGTTTAAGTTCGGCGTCGAGGAGTTCAACGCCCCCGAGATGCCGGTTGCTGAACGCTGGCCGTTTGAGGGGGCCGGAAACACGAAACTCGGCGTCTGGGTGTTCCTTGCATCCGACGTCGTCGTCTTCGGGGCGATCATCGGTGCATACGTCTTCATGCGCTTGCACTTCGGCTGGGGCACCTGGCAACTCGATACGATCCAGTGGGCTGGACTGTTGAACACGTACGTCTTGCTCACCTCGAGTTTCACGGTTATCCTGGCGCTGGTGTATGCAGAGCGACAGAGCAAACGCGGCTTACTGGGTGCGATGGGCGCAACCCTGTTGCTTGCGTTGACGTTCATGAGTGTCAAAGCCTACGAGTATGGCTCTAAGTTCGCTGATGGCATCTACTGGTGGTCGTCTATCGAGTACTCGATTTACTTCGTCACCACGGGCATGCACGCACTGCACGTCATCATCGGTGTGTTGATTGCCCTGTTCATGATCTACCGGATCGTAAGCGTCGACGCCTATCTCGAAGATCACCGCCCAGTCGAGTTCTTCGGCCTCTACTGGCACTTCGTCGACATCGTCTGGGTGTTTCTCTTCCCGCTGTTCTACCTGATGTAAGACGGCGGCGGTGTGTGATTTTTGTTTTTGATTTTGACTCGCCGAGTGGCCATAGAGCAGACAGTATCACAGAGAACCGTCGAGTGACGTCGTCGGTTACCGACTCGAGCGATACCGAAAAAGAGTGCCTCTAAACTACCGTTCGGATCGATCATCAAGAAGACTCGAAAGTTGACGGGTGTACTCCCGGTTTCCCCTCGCACCATGCTCTCGGCGACCGAAGGTGCCAAGAACTGTCACCGAGTTCCCTCCGATAGTATGGGACTGTCGCTCGAGATTTACTAGCGGTGAGTCGACGAACGGAGTGTAGGAAGCGCCGGTCCACTCGAGTCGATCAGTCGGTCCGCCCCAACAGCGTCGCCAGGAGGACGCCGAGAGCGAGGGCGACGACTGCAACGCCGGGAGAGCCGACGCGGTCTGTGTCTGCCTGATCGGAGCTCCCGTCCTCGAGTGTCGAGGTGTTGGCCGATTGCTCGGCGAGTTGGTCGACGGTTGCGCTTGCGTCGACGATTCCGTGACCGTATCGTGGGTCCTGTGTTGTGGGCTCGCCGTCGGGTTTCCAGGCAGTTTCGGTCAGTGCAGTCGAGAGTTCCTCGGGTGTCGTGTCCGGTTCGACCGAAAGGGCAAGCGCGGCGATTCCGGAGACGTGTGGTGTTGCCATCGACGTGCCCGGTTTGGACGCGTAGCCACCCGGGACGGCACTAACGATGTCGACACCTGGGGCTGTCACGGTCGGGACGACGTACGTCTCGGGCCACTGTTCGGGAGCGTCTCCCCAGTCGGTGCGATTGAGTCGTTCACCACCTGAAAACGATGGGACCTGGTCGGTGGCGTCGACTGCACCGACGCTGATCGTCTCGTAGACGTTTCCAGGCGAGCCCGAGGTTTCGGGGCCAGCGTTTCCGATTGCGGCGACGACGACGACATCGCTTTCGGTCGCGTGTTGAACCGGCGCGATGAGTTGGTCGAACGCGCCGGTCGAGCCGAGGCTCAGGTTGATTACGTCGGCATCTTCCTCGAGCGCCCACTCGATACCGGCGACGATCTGTGCGAAGGTCCCGCCGTCACCGGTGAGCACGAGTCCATGAAGCAGTTCGGCCTCTGGGGCGACTCCAATCGCCGTGGCGCTTTCGGTGCCGCCGGCGACGGTTCCGCTGACGTGTGTGCCGTGGGTGTCGGTATCGTGTGGTGTCGAGTCCTCGAGGCGGTCGCCGGTGTGATCGAACTCGGCCCAGCCACCTGGATAGGTGGGATCGCCGGGTGTGTCGGTGTAGAGGTCGATATCCGGGTGGTCAGCGTCGACGCCGGTATCGAGGACGGCGACACGGACGCCCTCACCGCGGGTGTCATACCGATCCCAGACCTCGGGGACGTGTATTTGCTCGAGTGCAGGCGTTGGCGGCACGTCTTCTGTGTCGTCGTCCTCGCCGAGGTCAACGGCTGTCGGTTCGGGCGGTTCGGGAGCGGTGAGTTCGAAGTTTTCGTGGATCATCTCGACGCCCTCGATTGCCTCGAGTTCAGAAAGAACCTCCCCATCGACGAGTTCCGTCTCCACGGTGAGGACAACGGCGTTAGTTACCCAAAACTCCTCTTCGAGTGTGAGTCCGGCCGTCGTGTCGACGTACTCGAGTAGCGGTTGTTGGGTTTTCTCGGCGTGATCCTCGAGCGTGCGTTCGGGGTCGTCGGCGTCGGCAACTGTCGCTTCCTCGAGGCGAACGACGAATTCAATTGAACCGGTTTCCTCAAAAATCTCCTCGTCGATTTCGACATCGGTACCGGGCGATTCGCCCGGGTGTGTGTCTGGGGTCGTCCCGTCCGGTGTGTCGGGGGTTGTCCCTTCCATTGTGACTGCCGCTGGGAGGAGTGTCGAGACGAGACAGAGACAGAGACAGACCACGGCGAGGCGACGGCCGATCGATGTCCACGAGCGCATACTCGAGACAGGAACTCATCCGGTAAAGAATTACAGGGAATCTCGAGGGTCCGTCGTCGCTATATAACCATCCCAAGCGACTGTATACTCGGCCACTGGTTGGCCGTGTGGTCGCCTCCATGAGGAAATTATAAGTGCCCATCAAACTGAGGTGATAGCAATGGCTGACGTTCGAACCTACACCCTCATTTACGTCGTCCTACTGGTGTTGGGGACGGGCAAGTTCCTGTTTTTCATGGATGCAAGCCCGCTCACGTACAATATGGCATTGGCTGGGACGTTCGCACTCGCGGTCGCAAAGACACTGCTGATTTCCGGCTACTACATGCACTTACTCGAAGAGCCCCGAGCGATCTCCTATATGATGGTCATTGCCGTGTTCATGGTGTTCTTGCTGACCATCGCAGCGGGTTACTCGATCCAGTAACTCGTTCGTCTTTTTATTACGAACCGGCGAGATACCCGAACGGAACGTCATCGGGCCCGGTACCACTCGATCGTTTCAGGCAAATGTGTCTCGAGGGGAGAGAATTCGTATCCCAGTTCGTCGCGGGCTTTTTCTGAGGTATAAAAGAGACGCTGGGTTGCCAGGTCGGCCATGTCGCGGTCGAACGGGAACACCTGTCGGCCGGTGACTGCACGGACGCCTGCTGCGAGGGGTCCGGCGGCGCGAATCGCCGTCGCGGGCACGGTAAGCGCTGGGGCGGTACCGTCTGCGAATTCGGAAATGCGGGTCGCTGCCTGATTGTAGGTCAAATTCTCGCCGCCGAGGATGTAGTGGTCGCCACACACACCACAGTCGGCGGCTGCGAGCAGGCCGTCGACGACGTCGCTGACGCCGACGATGCTCGCTCCGCCTGGCAGTGTCGCCGGCATCGTCGGCTCGAGGCCCATTGCCAGCAGTTGTGGGGTAAACGAGTCGTCGCCGGGACCGATGATCGATGTCGGGTGGACGGTCACTGCGTCGCCGTCGCCGGCGGCGTACTCGTCGACGAGACGTTCGGCGTCGCGTTTCGAACGCTGGTATGCGCCGACTGGCGCTGCGATATCTGTCTCGTCGGCGAACTCGCGGGTGCCGTTTACACGCCGCGTCCCGGCCGTGCTGGTGAAGACGACGCGCCCGGCGTCGCCGTCTCGACAGGCTCGTAAGACGGCTGCGGTCCCATCTCGGTTGACGTGTTCGATCGTCTCGGGGTCTGCACTCCAGAGGCCGACCCCGGCCAGGTGAAAGACGACGTCCGCACCGTCGACGAGTAAGGCGAGGGTGCCTTCATCCAGAAGATCGCCGACGAACCACTCTGGGCCCTCGAGGCGACGATCCGAGGATGGCCGACTCAGTCCACGGACCGTCCACCCGTCCTCGAGCAGACGCGTACAGAGATGCGTGCCGAGAAAGCCCGTTGCCCCCGTGACGGCCGCCGTTCCCGTCATCGGAGAGCACCCTCGAGTTGGGGCGGGACGACGTCACCGCTTACCGCCGCGTAGAGTCGGTACCCAAGCGTGAGAATGGGGTGGGTGTCGTCTGCGGGAGGGAGTGAGCCACCCTCGAGTCGGTCGCGAATCGCCTCGAGGTCGACCTCGCGGTCACCGACGGTCGTCACCGAGACCGACGCGTCGCCGTCGAACGCGCGTTTCAGGGCCGGATCGTCCTCGAGTGAGCGCTCGAGCAGCGAACTCGCGACGACGTCGACGGCTCGAGTGGGGCCGGAAAACAGGGTATCTGTCACGACGGGCGTCTTGCCGTAGGCGGTCGTCGCGTCGAGGACGGTGAGTGCGGGATCGACGGCACGTGTCGCCGCGAGTGTAGTCGTCGCCGGATTCTCGGGACCGTCGACGAACCGTGCGAGGGTTCGCGTTGGGCCGGCGACTGGCCCCGCCTGGGTCGGTCGAAGCGACGGGACGACGACCGTCGGCGTCGAGACGAGTCGCTTAGGTACTGACAGCGTCGTCGTCTCCTCCTCGAGGTCGACTGCGACGCTCGTCTCCCGCTCGTCTTCCAGATCGACGAGGTCGACCTCGAGAACTGACGGATAGCCGAGTGCGTTGGCCGCCCGATCGAACTCGATGGTATCGTCACTTCGGCCGGCGACTGCGAGGTCGGCTCCGGTCTGTCGGCTCAAAACGGAGACCGTTGCGGCGACGACGGCGGGATCAGTGACGACGCCAGAGGAGGGGTGAAACGGATAGTGAGCGTCGGGGACGACGGTGATCCGGTCGGCCGTCCCCAGATCGGCGGGCATCGACGTGAGCAGGTCGGCGATCGCGGATTCGAATCGGTTCGTACGGATTGCGGCGTCGGGGAGCCACTGGTTCGAACCCGCCTCGAGATTTCTGCGGTCATCACGTGCTGGCTCGAGTTTGTCGTCGACTGCGATCGCTCGAACGACCTCGGTCGTCCGTCGGCTCATCTCGGCACCTCCGGCGTCTCGAGGTCGTTTGGATCGGT
The DNA here is from genome assembly GCA_001563885.1 of Natrialbaceae archaeon B1-Br10_E2g27. Taxonomy (GTDB): domain Archaea; phylum Halobacteriota; class Halobacteria; order Halobacteriales; family Natrialbaceae; genus Natrarchaeobaculum. The sequence goes on along the minus strand of LKMM01000022.1, from coordinate 7,772 downwards.
TTCGGCTGCGAGTTCGTAGGCAGCCTCGACGAGTTCGAGGGTCCGTCTTCCCTGCTTGCCGTCTACTGGTGGCTGGTTGCCCTCGCTGATTGCCTCGAGAAACGCTGCAAGCGCGTTGTAGTGTGCCTGGAGGTAGAACGTCGGCCCGTAGACGGTCGGCTCGGTCCCCTGCACCCGACGGACCACGTTCGAGATTGCCGATTTGGCCGCACTCACATAGAAGTTCGAGGGCAGGTGATCCGTGTTGGTGATCGTACCCGTCACACCCTCGAGTCGAAGCCGGGTGTTGACCGCCGGCAGTTCCTCCCACTGGTAGTTCCCACAGTGAAGCGTGATCGTCGCCCCGGCTTCCGGCGCACGCACCAGCACGGTCGCCGCATCCTCGACGGGCAACTCGAGGGTCGAATCAGTGGTTGCACACTTGATTTCACACTCGCCGAAGAGCCACTCGAAGACGTCGAAACAGTGGACGCCGAGTTCGAACAGCGACCCACCTCCCGCGGCCTCTGGGTCGTGTTGCCAGGAGGGTGGGCGCTCGGTCGCTGGCGGTCGCCCCAGCGGATCGTCGTTCAACCTGATCAACGACGCGTAGGGGACGTAGCCAACCCGGCCCTCCTCGTACTCCCGTTTGACACCGCGGATGTCCGGCTGGTAGCGAAGCGTATGGTCGACGCCGACGGCGATTCCAGCCTGTTCGGCAGTCTCGAGCATGCGATCGGCTTCCTCGGTCGAACGGGCAAGCGGTTTCTCGACGAAGACGTCGACGCCGGCTTCTGCTGCTCGTTCGAGTGCGTCTGCGTGTAAAAATGGGGGCAACGCGATGACAGCCGCATCGAGCGGTTCGGCCTCGAGTAACGCCGCGTAATCGTCGTAGGTCCGGTCGACGCCGGCCCGTTTGGCACGCGTTCGGTTTTCGGCCACCGCATCGGCGGCCGCGACCACGGTTACGTCGTCCATCGCAAGCGCAGACTTCAGGTGTACCGTCCCAATGTTGCCAACGCCAAGGATCGCAACTGAAAGTCCGTCCGAGCCGGCCCATCGGCTGAGAACTCCTGTGTGCATCTGTCCGACAGCGAGGCTCGCTTGGGCTTTGTTATCGTCGTCGTACACGAAACGGCCCCGAGACACCTCGATCATCGCTTTCCTTGCCGAGCAAGACAACGACGACGTACACCGAGACGAACTACGCCGGTAACCAAAATTTGACGGGGCCACTGTCCAAACTGTCGGTAATGGTAGTCTCTCTCGGCCAGATTGGCCTCGCGGTGACGATACTCGTCGTTTTTGGTATCGTCTGGTATCTCGAGGGTCGCGGTCGCTGGCGTGCTCGTCTCGAACAGCGACTCATCCTCGGTGTTCCGTGGGGAACGCTCGTGACGATCGGCGTTGTCGTGGCCTTCTATCTCTTCGTCCAGGGTGGCTTTCGCAACTGGAGTGAGCCGTTGACGTTCCCGTTCATTACCTGGTCGTACTTTTATCCGTTCGGTCAGCTTACTGCCGGGGTTGCCCACCAGGAACCGCTCCATCTCGCATCGAATATGACGGCGACGCTCGTGTTCGCCCCGATTGCGGAGTACGTCTGGGGACATTACCCGCCCAAGCGAAGCCGGCGGGGAAGTCGGACTCGAGCGAGCGGGTCGGGTGGAGTGCTCACCAGGCCGTGGGTCCGGGCACTGCTTGTCGTCCCGGCGGCGTTTCTCGGCGTTGCGGTTCTGACGGCTCTCTTCGCGATGGGGCCCGGGCTCGGATTTTCGGGTGCGGTGTTTGCCATCGTCGGGTTTGCACTCGTCGGCGCGCCACTGTGGACGATTGGGGGAGCACTCGCCGTTGGGACGGTGTCGGCGTTGGTGAGCGCATTCGCCAATCCCGTCGTCGAGGCGACGGTCGAGGCCGGGCCACCGATGCCGCCAGCGTGGGCCGGGGTCGGATTTCAGGCGCATTTGCTTGGCTTTCTGGTCGGTGCCGTCGTTGCACTTGGCTTGCTCAGATACCGGAACGAGACGCCGGCGTTCGTGCCGTTGTTTTTCGCGACGATCCTCGTCGGGATCGCCTTCGATCTCTCCCTGATCGCGTCCGGCACCACTGACGTCTTCGTCCGGTATCAGGCCGCTGGCGTCGTCCTCGTTTTCGTTCTCGCAACGCTGGTCGCCTTTGGCGCGTCGGCCAGCGACCGACCGCTGTTTGGTGCGTACATCGAGCAAGGAAGCGGCTGGGGTCGGCGACTTGTCGCTATCGGTTGGCTCGGCATCCTCGGGCTTTGCTTTCTCGGTGGACTTACTGGAGCGCTCTTGCTCGAGGTATCGCTCCTGCCGGTACTGGTCGGCGTTGGGATGGTTTCGTTGTTGCTCGCCGTCCCCGCACTCGCCCCGGCACTCCGGCCCCCGAACGGCCCGCTTTCGCGCCGTCAGACCGCCGCCGCGATCATTATCGTCCTCGCGGTCCTCGTTGCCTTCCCGAGTGTGCCCGGGAACATGCTGGTCGTCGAGGATGCCGACCTCGGCTCTGGGGTCGAAGAGACCGCAGAAATCAACGGCTACACGGTCGCCTACGGAGAGAACGTCACGGCTGGCCAGTCCCCTGCAATCGGCACAGAGACGTTCGAGGACGAACTCGGAGACGAGGCTAACCTGACCGCCTCGGGGGTGGTCGTCGTCGATCCGGACCGCGAGATGTGGACGCTTGGGACCACCGACGATCTGCTCGCGTTCAGCGGGAACGAAAGCGTCGTCGTCGGCGATATCGGCTGGCGAGAAACCGTCACCGCCGACCGAACTGGCTGGGAGGTCGCCGGCAACGACACTGCTTACGCCGTCGACATCGAGGCCGACGAGGAGACCACACGAACGTTCATCTCAGATCCCGTCACGGCTGCCGGCACGCTCGAGGGCCAGACGGTCTCCGTCGAACCGACGCTCGAGGAGTTTCTGTTGGAGGTACGCGAGGACGGATCGACCGTCGGCGAAACGCCCATCCCAGAGACAAACGAGAGCGCGACGGCCGGCGACATAGAGTTCCGAACCGAAGAAACCGACGACGGGAGTGCCGTCTTCGCCGCAAGTGGCGGTAGTGAGCTACAGATCGCTACCGAAGAAACGTTCAACGACGGCTGATACTACCGAAATCCGTGGCATCGACCTCGTGGTCCGGATCTGGCCCGTCGTCGCTCGAGGCCCTGTCGGTTCCACGGCGGGTCCTGAGATCGGCTGCGATCTCAGCCATCGTCGCTATGGTGAGGTCGGTGTCGGCTCGCATGCGGTCGAGATACGAGAGAATCGCCCGCAGTCGGCGGGCATCACGCGGGTGAGTCAGGTTGTTTGGGTGAAGCCACATATGAAAGACACCGTCCTGGCGTGTCGCCTCGTCGATGCCGCGGCGGGCCTGGACGACCATCGGGTCCGCCCAGACGATTTCGGCTGCCGTGCGAGCCGGCCCCTCGAAGCCGAAGATAAAGAGCGAGGCGGGAACGTTGACGAGGCCGTACTCGTCGACGGTCGGGTAGACGATGAGCGATCGGTTCCAGACGAAGGTGTCGATCAGGCCGCCGACGCCATCCCGGGTTGGCGACCGCCCACGGTAGGCACGAACGCCGTACTCGGCGAGGACGTCTCGATGGCCGACATCGTTTCGCGGATAGACGAACGAATCGACGCGTTGTCCCCACGCCTCGGCGAGTTCGAGCGCCCGCTCGAGTTCGGCCGCTGCGAGTTCGCGGTTGGTCTCAGGCGCACCGAAGAGGACATGTGAAAACGAGTGACTGGCAAACTCGTGGTCGATGTCGGAAGCGAGTAGCGCCTCGAGCAGATCGGGGCCAAAGCGCAGGTCCTCGCGGTTACGCCATGTGGTTCGTTCTCGCCTGAACCAGCCCTCCGGGGCTGGGTGGTCTCCGTGTCGGCCATCACAGGACTCGAGTTGAAGATGACCAACGACGGCCCACGTCGCAGGAATCTCGAACTCCTCGAGTATGTCGAGACAGGCCTGCCAACCGCGACGGCCGGCTTCGACCCGGTCGGCCGGTGGTTCGGCCATGTCGTGAAATCCCCAGCCGAGTTCGGCATCGAGCGAGATGACGACGCTACCCACGCCATCCACCGCCGGAGTGGCTCAGATCCGTGCGCAACTTGATCATATCCGTGCGCAACTCGAGGGCGAGTATTGTTATTGCGAGCTTTTCGGTTGCCTGCCCGCTACGGACTGCCTCGAGAGCCCCTCTCGAGGTTTCACGCGGCGTCGGGAGCGCCTCGAGACGCGATATACAACTCGGTCGAGCACTCGAGTTGTCGAGAGTGTCGGTAACGTTCACGAACACTCGAGGGTGTCCCCGGAGTGAGCGTTAGGCCGATCGAACGACTCCACTCAGGGGTGGCGACGGCGTTGAATCATCTCTATAACAAAGCGGCCATCCGGGAATCCCCCGGCTAGGCAGGTTCTCAGTATAATCATGAGCGGATCTACACCGACGTCCGAGCGCGCGTTCGTGCTTGGATTCGACGGCGTCCCGTGGCGACTCATCGAGCAATGGACCGAAGCCGGCGAACTCCCGAACTTCGCCCGAATGCGCAACGAGGGAGCCTCCGGCTCGCTCGAGAGCACGACACCGCCGACGACGCCGCTTGCGTGGCCGTCGATCGCGACGGGCGTCTGGCCGGACAAACACGGCATCTACGGCTTCCAGAATCTCGATTCCGCCTACTCACACGAGATGTATACGAGCCATGATCTGCAACAGTCACCACTCTGGGAACAGCTCTCGCCGGCTCACGTCGGGAACGTTCCGATGACCTACCCACCCCAGGAGATCGACGGGACGATGATCACGGGAATGATGACACCCTCGAGCGACCGGGAGTATACCCATCCCACGTCGCTTCGCCAAGAGATCGACCGCGAGATTCCCGACTACGAGATCAGCCTCAACTACCCCGAGTACGCAGACCGACTCGATGCTTTCGAAGGTGCCGTCGACGAGATGCTGTCGAATCGACAAGCGCTCATGAACCTCCAACTCGGGCAGGCCGGCGACGACTGGCAACTGTTCTTTTTCGTCTTTACTGCACCCGATCGGTTCCAGCATCTCATTTGGGATATGGACCGACTGCTCGCCCATTACAAACAACTCGACACTATCCTGGGGGAGGTAATCGAGTACACCGACGACCACGAAGCCGACCTGTATGTCGTCTCTGACCACGGCTTTGGCGAGATCGAGGGGCTAATCTATATCAACCACATCTTAGAGCGAGAGGGCTACCTCTATCGGCGTGAAGATGAGGGGGCCCGCGGGGCGCTTGCAAGTCTCGGCATCTCTCGTGAGCGGATCACGGGCGTCCTCGAGCGTGTCGGCATCTCCGAAGAGCGACTCGTCTCGACGCTTCCCCGGTCGTTGCTCGATTCGGTTGCCGCCCAGATTCCCGGCGAGCACGCCCTCTATGACGTCGATTTCGACCGGACGGTTGCGTTCGTCCACGAGTCCGGAAATTGTTATATAAACGACACAGACCGGTTCGATTCGGGTATCGTCGATCCAGCCGACATCCCAAAGATCAAAGACCAACTGATCGAACTCTTCGAGTCGGTTACAGACGAAAACGGGAAACGGCTGCTCACCGTCGCCGATGGCGAGGAACTGTTCCCGACAGACGACGCCTCACCCAATATCGTCGTCAACGCCATCGATGGCTACGAGTCCCGGACGACAATGACCGACCAGGTGATGGGCGATCCCGGAACATACGCCGCGAGCCACCGATCGACCGGCATCATCCTCTGTCGCGGCCCGACGATCGATCCCGGCGCGACTCTCCGGGGCGCACGCGTCGTCGACGTTGCCCCGACGCTGCTCCACGGCATCGGCCAACCCGTCCCGAAAAACGCCGACGGCCGCGTGCTGTTCGATGCGTTCCGACCTGATGCCTTGCCCTCGAGGACGAAAGTCGAACGGACGGATCCCACCCAGCGCGACCGCGACGACGAAGACGTCGACGAGGACTTTACCGACGTCGAGAGCCGCCTGAAGGGGCTTGGCTACATGGAATAATAGCTGCCAGTCGTTGCAAGCAGCGCCACTACCCACCTCGAGTTCACAGTCTGTGTATGGTTGAGGACGACCTCGAACTCGAGCGTGATCTGGGTGAGGCGACGATCGTTTACGACGACCCACACGAGGAGACGGTCGAAACGAACGTCCCGAACGAACACATTGCGTACTTTCAGGACCACTGGATGATAAAGACTGACGAGGACGAAGCGGGCAACGATATCGTCCGGCGGATTCCTGCCCAGCGGGTCCACTACGTCGAACGCTCCGTCGAGGAGTTCGAGCGGGAAGTCGAGACCGTACTCGATCAGGTCCAATCGTTTGCAGCCGACTTGCGAACGAAAATCCCGGTCGGTGGCAGCGACGAACGCAGCGAGCAGCGACCGCTCGAGGTCGATATCGAAGACGGCCAGCGGCCAGGTCGCGAGCGCTGAGTTTGAACCGTCGACCGGACTCGAGGGCGGATGCGTGTGTAACAACTATGCCTTTGGGTGTGGGGTGTACACTCGAGGTGAGATTCCATAGAGCGCTATGACTGGATCTTGGTGGCTATCGCCATTGCTCTCGCCGGTGGCTGGCTCGTTGGCGTGCTGACGGCAGTTCCGATGGAGTACGGACTGGCCGCAGGGTTCGTCCTTGCAACGCCGTTTGTCTACGATGCGATGTTTCGAAACCCACCACTTCCCGAAAGCGATATTGGGCGAGCCGCCGCCGCGATCGTCTGGCATGCATTATTAGTCTGGACGATCCTCGCTGCGGTGTGGTAGCCTCGATGGACGTCCATCCCCTCCGTCTCCCCCTCGAGTGCTTTCACCGGGACCGAACCCGATCGAGTTCCGACTGAACCGATTTCAACGCGGGGTAGGCAACGGCATAGAGGCTCGTCGGCGTGTTCCGCATGCCCGTATGCAGGAGTCGATGGGACAGCGGCGCGTCCGAGTTGGCGACCAGCGCCTCGAGGTCGGCCGCGGCGAGCCACTCGAAAAACGCCCGTTCGGTGGCTGATTTCGGTTCGGTTTCGCGAACCCGGTCTCGAATGTCTTCCCACATGTAGCGTTCGTCCTGGCCGAGTTCCCAGACGCCGGACTCGAGGCCACGTCGCACCCGTGGGTAGTCCTCGTCGGCAAACGCATAGCCGTGGTCGGTCGGTTCGAGCCCCGAAAGCCGGAGTCCGATCGCGGTCCGATAGCATTTCTCACACTCGCCGCAGTTGCCGTCCATCCGTCGGTTACAGGTCTGAAGCGAAAGCGACGGTGATGTGTGATCGACGTAGTCGGCGATAACGTCCAGTCGCTTTTGTCTGGGCAACTCATAACAGTCGTGTCGACACTGGGTGCCACTCCAGCGGACGCGGTCGTCGATATCCGGTCGTGAGCCCCACTCGAGGTCGATTCCCTCCCAGTGGGTCGCAGCGACGTAGAGCCGGTCGATCCCACGGCTGTAGGCCATCGGCGCACATAACCCCAACAGGCCCAGCCCATGACCCACCGAACTGTACCACGCGCCGTCGACGAAGCGTTTGTAGTGGGCAAGCAACATCGCGTGATCGAGCGCCGATAAGGCGTTGGTCTCGAGAAAAGCCGTCTCGAGGCCGCGTTCGTCGGCAAACGTCGAGACGCGTCGTCTGAGGTGGGCCCAGTCGTCGTCGTCTGCGGGGTCGGGCGTGATCGTCCAGCCGCGGATACTCACGAGCGTCGGGGCCTCCTCCCGGTGGCGGACGTACGAACACGTCGAGTCG
>LKMM01000021.1 GCA_001563885.1 Natrialbaceae archaeon B1-Br10_E2g27 | reverse complement strand
CGCGCTCGGACAGAACGGCTCGAGCCCGGCTTACCTCGAACAGTCGCTGGACGCCACGGGGAGAGACGCCGACGTCGACGCGGCGATCGGCTCTGGTGGTTCGACAGAGTTCGCCGATGTAGTCTCTGAGCGGCCCCTCGACAGTGATATGCTCGAGGACGGCCTGTGACTCAAGCAGTGTCTCCCGATCGATGACTGGCGAGACGGTTGGGTCGGGTCGGTCGCGGTCGGCCCGGCGGTCGATGAGTTCGCGGGTACCCTCCTCGGTCGGATAGCCAAGCGAGGTCTTGATCATAAATCGATCACGCTGGGCCTCGGGGAGTTCGAATGTCCCTTCCTGTTCGACCGGATTCTGCGTGGCGATGACGACAAACGGCTCCGGCAAGTCATGGGTTTCGCCGTCGACGGTCACCTGCCCCTCTTCCATTGCCTCGAGCAGCGCCGACTGGGTTTTCGGCGGTGCGCGGTTGATCTCGTCGGCGAGGACGACGTTTGCGAACACTGGCCCTGGCGTGAAGTGAAACTCGCCAGTTTCCTCCTCGAAGACGTACGATCCCGTCACGTCCGAGGGCATAAGATCCGGGGTAAACTGGATACGCGAGAACTCGAGACCGAGTGCGGTCGCAAGCGAGCGGGCGGTCAACGTCTTGCCTGTTCCAGGAACGTCTTCCAGAAGGACGTGTCCGCGGGCGAGAATGCCGGCGAGCACTTCCTCGAGGACGCTCCGGTCGGCAACGACGGCAGAGAGCACTTCGTCGACGACAGTGTCGGCTGTCACAGCAGTATCGGGGACTGACATCGTTTCAACCCGTTGTAACGATACCTTATAGTTCCTGTCTGTGCGGCCGGAACGTCGAATTCGAACTCACCTAATACACTCAAATGAGATATTATCACTTGGTAGACCACCCATCTCTGGGGGAGAGTGTGGGATTGACGATGTCTGTATGCACAGAAGATTTATATGTATATCATGGGTCGATTAGGGTGTCGAGGTGGTGTAAACGAATCCAAAAACCCGAACAAAGCCAACGGTTGTAAACAGTTGGTCATGGCCTCCGTCTTGTGGTTACTCAGCCCGTGTCATCCACACCCACGTTGCTGTCACCCAATATCCCGTCGTCTGATCACGATATTTTCGATTCTGTCATCACCGAACGATCGTTACTGGTACCGACGCCCGTCGTGTGACTGTTTCTGCGACACTTCCAAGGAGCACCCGCGAGGCACCAGTTCGACCGCTGCTGCCGATGACGATCCGATCGACATCGCGCTCGTCGGCGAGACGGACGATCTCTCGCGGTGGAGTTCCGACGGACAGTTCGGTCTCGAGGTCGACGTCGTATTCGGCAGCGAGGTCGGCTGCCTCCGAGAGCAACGATTGGCCCTCCTCTCTGCGGTTTTCGACGAGGGTATCATAGGCATAGATCCCACCCTCACCGTAGGGGCCGACGCTAGGGTCGACGACATACACCGCAAGCAGCGGTTCGTCGGGATGTTCATCGAGTGCGAACTCGAGGGCAGCCCATGCGGGATCGGACTCGTCGAGGGCGATCAGTATCGTCATACCAAACGTACGTAATCGACCCGCATAATGGGGAGGGGTAGCGTGCCGGTGGAAGGCTCCGTCTCAATGACGGGCTGAAGATATCGTCTCAGCAGAATCTCGAGCCGACCGAATCGGAATGTTAACCAGTCGGCTCTCCTAGAAGGAACTATGAGATGGTTTCGTGCGATTGCGGCCGGCGCGCTCTCGCTTTTTTTCCCTGGCGCGGGCCATGCCTTTATTCGTGACTGGCTGCGTGCGTTGATGTTTGCTGGAGTGTACGTCTTTGCGATCGTGGTCTTTTTACCATCTATCGGACAGCTCACCGGCACCGGATCCGTAACCGAGAGCCTGGAACTGATCTCGAGTGAGCTCGATACGGTCGGACAGTTCGCGTTCTCGTTTGTCGTTCTCTTTGCGGCAATCGACGCCAGTCTCCGTGCACTCGGCTTCCCCCCAGGCTCAGGTCAGGGAACCGCCGACGGACCCACCTGTCCCGAATGTGGTCGTGAACTCGACGAGGACCTCGCGTTCTGTCACTGGTGTACGACCCGCCTCGAGCCACGAGATGATCACCCGCCTGAGGAAACCCAATCGGCCGAAGAAACAAACACGTAGACACAGCTTATCTCTCCCCGGAACGAGTGAGAGTCTCCACTCGATCACGAGACCGCGACCGGCGCGTTATTTTTCGATGATACTTTCCTCGACGGCTTCACCGAAGTGACGAGCCGTATCCTCATAGTACAACAGTAGTTCGTCACCGGCCTCGAGGTCGGTGACGGCTTTCCGACCCTCGCCGGTGGCGACTTTGATCGTCTCGGCGTTTTGAAGCAAGGTTTCGACCCGATCACCGTCGTCGGTCTCGAGGGCGACTCGGAACATGGGCCGTTTTTCGATCTTTACGCGGCCGACGATGGCCTCGCGAGTGTTGCCGTTCGTATCGACGACCTGGACTTCGTCGCCACTTTGCAGTTCTGAGAGGTATTTCGTGCCGCCATCCGGCGTGCGGACGTAGGCGTGGACGGCACCAGCGTTGACCCGGAACGGACGAGAGGCAACGTACGGTGAGTCAGCCGTTTCGGCGTGGACGAACACCAGTCCGCGAGCCATCGAGCCGACGAGCATCCCTTCGTCGTGTTCGAGCAGGCTCCCCGTATCCACACAGACGCGGTCTGCACTGCCGATACGTTCGACATCGAGCACCGTAGCATACTCCAACTCGAGGGATTCGCGTTCGGCCGCGTCGCGGACGGCGACGGTGTCACGAATCACGTCGGGATCATCGGAATCGAGCAAGACGGAGTCAGCACCGATCTCTAAGGTTTCAAACGCCGTCTTCGCCTCCTCGGCGGTGGTGACGCCGGCGATCAACTCCGTTTCCTCGCCGATACGGGCGATCAGATTCTCGAGTGGAATAATCGTCCAGTCGTCGCCGACGACGATGGTGTAGTCTGCTTCCTCGGCGGCGGTTTCAGCGAACGTCTCGTACTCTTTGCCGAGAATGCGAACGTACGCGCCCCGTTCTGTCTCGCCGTCACGCCGGAGCGTCGAGAGATCAGCCGACCCCGAAAAGTCCTCGGGCAGGTCGACCGTGCCGTCACCTTCGCCGTCTTTGCCGACGATGACGGCGTCGGGCGTGGCGGCTGGATCGTCGTCTTCGATATCGTCGACGAGCGTTACGTCCCCGTCGGTTCGGAACGCAGCGACGTTGATATCACCCAGTTCGCGCACGCGGGCTACGTCCGCTTCGTCGACCAGTACCCAGTCGACGCCGGCCTCGAGAGCCGTGGTGATTCGCCTGCGGCGGTCGTCCCAGTCGCCGACATCCTCGTCGGCTTTAATCCAGACAGTCATAGTTCGACGCTCGAAGGGAACCGGCTTGAACGTGGCGAATCCCTGCCCGGTCTGGGCCGGCCAATCCTCGCCAGTCTGTGGGAGGCCGGGAACGACACATCGTGGTCTCTCTTTGCCACGAGTGCATCGATTCGGCACAAAAACCCATCTCTTGTGGGGTTGGTGTATAAAAATTCGAACGGTCCGTCGCGTCGCCGTGAGGCGACGATAGAAATCCGTAGTTACAGTCGAACGACGTTTTTCGCGCGTGGACCCTTGGGGGCCTGCTCGATGTCGAATTCGATCTCGGTACCTTCCGTTAGGTCCTCACCGCCAACGTCTTCCATGTGGAAGAAAACGTCCTCGTCCGCGTCGTCAGTGTCGATGAAACCGTAGCCGCCAGTGTCGTTGAAGAAATCAACCTTACCGTTTGCCATTGCAACTCAACGAACAGCCACGATACGCATAAGTGTTGGCATTTGTTTTCCCGAGTCGCTATTTTTCATTACATATCACGAAAGCAAGGACGATTGTGTGCGTTCATCCACACAGCTGCCCTTTTATTCATATCCATTGTCGAGTTCGACACAATTAGCCGGAAGTGCCGTTTGATTCGACGGTTTCGTTTACCGGTCATCGAGGCAGTCTTCGATCCACTCGACGTGGGCCTCGAGTCGCCGCTTTCCTGCGGGCGAAAGCATATACACGTCGTAGAGTCCCTCGGTTTCCGTCTCGAGGAGGCCGGCTTCGACCAGCGACGACAGCGACCCGTAGAACGATTTGGGCTCGAGTCGCTCGTCGTAGTGGGCCTCGAGTGTGGATTTAAGCCGCTGACTGCGGAGTTGCCCGTCGGGGGCAGCGGCGAGTAGATAACAGATATCCCGGCGGCGACCACTCTGGAGCCACTTGCTCATACCCACTCTCTCGTGTGGGCGCGTTCGAAGATTTCGATCTTGCTCGAGTGCCGGGGCGAGTGTTTTGAGTGCCGAGACAACTCACTCGAGGCGATTGCGGCCGACGGTAATCAGTAGCCAGCCGATCCCGCCGAGTGCAGTGAGCGCAGCCACGAACGGGATGCCGAGCTCGAGGATCGCGCCGTCGGCGACCCGTTCGTGGCGAAACAGAAACTGCCAGCTGTCGGGATTGCCGACGACGACGGTTCCTGTATCGAACGCAAGCGAGTGAAAGACGGTGGCAACGATCCCGACGACGGTAAGTGTAAGCGTTCCGACGGCCCCAGTACAGAACGCACCAACTGCGGCCGTCCCGGGTCGACGGCTGTCGACATCGGTCGTGGCGTAGACACCGAAACCACCGCTGGCTTTGGCCGAGTCGGGCAGCGGGCCGATCCGCACCGTCGGTGGATACTGCGCGACGACCCCGGCCATCCAGAGGTCGCCGATGGAGCCGGCGGCATTGAGTGCAAGTGCGACCGCGAGAACTGATGAGGGGTACACGAACAAGAGCACGACCCCGAGGGCTGTGATGAGGAAAACGGGCGAGAGAACCACGACGAGCATCTGGGTGCGTGTGTACGTCGTCTGTGTTTCGGCGTAGGCATACGGCAGGAGTAAATACGAGAGGCCAACGCCGTAGTTCGGTCGCCCGCCGTAGCGGGCCAGACAGATCCCGTGTATCGATTCGTGGACGACGACGATGGCGACGACGAGTCCACAAACGGCGAGCCATCCCGCCGGTTCGATCCCCGACAGTCGCCCGATCGTAACCGGACCGAGCGCTCGCTCGTCGGCGACAGCGACCACCATCTCGAAGGCGTACGCGGAGATCAAAAAACCGACGACGGAAACGACCAACCACTGGAGGGAAACCACTCGAGTGAGCCGAACGGCCGCAATCAACTGCGGCGGTCGAGACGGGGTCACAGCCGACACTCCCGAGCGATCGAAAAAAGTGGTGTCGATCCCCACCGAGTGGGCTGCCGGAATCGATAGCTTCCCGGTCCCTGCCTCGTGAGTAGCGACTATGACCGAGACGGACGAGCACGCCGAGGCCAACGGAATCACCGCGACCTACACCGAGACCGAGACCGAACGCATCCTCGCGTTCGAACCCGCCGCCGACTCGAGCGTTCGTGGGCGCGCGGCGATCGCCCAGAACATCGACGGCTATGCCATGCTGAAGGTTCGACCGAGCGCAGACGGAGACGAACTCGAGCGTTACTATGGCTTTGATATGGCCCTCGATCACGCAGCGGAGTTGCTCTCGGTCTCGCCCCACGAGTTGCCGATTCCGCCCGCCGCTGATGATCTGGGAATGTGACTGATACTACCGGCTGTACGTCATGGATCGCTGCCACGGGGTAGCGAGAATCCCCACACAGGTACAGCTGGCAGTATGATTCGGTGGTATGATTGGTTACGAAACCGACGAGCCGAGAACGAATATAGCGACGGCGATTGCGATGGTCCCGAACCCAAGCGGCACGAACCAGAGGATACTGGGCAGACTCAACAGGACGGTGATCGGCAACATGATCTGTGAGAGGACCAACAATGCGACTATCGAAACTACCAGTGAGTTGACAAACAGATCCGACGGCTCAGAGACGGTCTCGGATTGGGCGTCTTCAGCCGGTTCCTCGAGTGCCAGTTGCCACTCGGAGCCATCGTGTGTAACGGCGACCGGATCGCCGAGCATGCCGGTTAGATTCGCGGGCATCCGTCCGATGTGCTCGAGAAACCGAACGAACTCGTGATCGTCGGGCCAGGTCTGGGGCGGGATCGAAAACGAGCGGGTAAACGTATCACCACTCGGGAGCAGGAATTCGACGTCGACGACGTCACCCGCCTCTGGATTCCCATCTCGTGGCAGCCGAAGCGCTCGAACCCACGCCTCCTGTCGTTCGGCGTTCTTTCGATACCCCTCGAGTTGTTCGGCCAGCCGCCCGAGTGCGTTCTGTTCGACCGGGGTGGCCTCTACCTCGGTGGCCGTCCCAGCGAGGAGGTCACGTTCGCGATCAGGCTCGAGGCTGACCGTCCGTACCAGATCGTCCCGTTGTGCCTCCCGTTCGCTCATTGTAACTGCCAGTACGTACTCCAGTGCTTTTGGTGTTGTGCGGGGATGTGCCACGCCTATCCGAACCAGTTCGGGCATTGATGTGGCCGCGCCGAGCGCCGGTAGACGCCGGTCGAAAAAAACGGGAACGCTAAATAGCCGGAGTCGAAGATACGGATGAGACTAGCCGTGGTATCCGACTCGTTTCCCAGACCGATCGGCACCCGCCGGCGCTTTTCCGGACTGCTCGCAGCGACTGCGCTTGGCGTCTATCTGCTCTTGATCGCCGGAGCGACGACGTCGCTTACGAACGCCGCCTCGGCCTGTACGACCTGGCCGACCTGTGCGCCACCGGCAGATCCGCTAAGCCAGACCGAACTCGTCATCGCCTGGGGTCATCGCCTCATTGCGGTCGCCGTCGGCTTGCTCGTCGCCGCAACCGCCGTCGCCGCCCTCCTCGGTGACGTCTCCGGTCGCGTCCGCGGCGCAATCGTCGTCGCCGCCATCCTCTATGTCGTTCAGGTCGGCGTCGGCGCGGCAACAGCGACGCTTGGCCCCGCTGCGATCGCCCCTGGATTGCACCTCACCCTTGGTGTCATCGTCTTCGCTGCAATCGTTCTTGCACTCGCGTGGGATCTGGCGCTTGCGACGGGCAGCGACGACGACACCATCGACGAGCCAGAACCACTCGCTGAGACGCCCGAACCGAGCGAACGCGACCTGCCAGCAGGTGGCCTCGCTCGAGTTCGACTGACCGCCTTTGCCTATTTCAAGATGATGAAGCCACGCCTGATGTGGCTGCTCTGTCTGGTTGCCGCCGCAGGGATGGCACTTGCCGCCGGCCCCGCACTCGACGCACAAACGATCGTCGCCACCCTCGGTGGTGGTGTCCTGGCTATCGGGGCCTCGGGGACGTTCAACCACGTCTTAGAGCGTGACGTCGACCAGAAGATGTCCCGGACGGCCGACCGACCGCTTGCGAACGACCTCGTCCCCGTTCGAAACGCACTCGCCTTCGGGGGCCTCCTGACGGTCGCCTCGATCGCGGTGTTTCTGACCATCAACGTCCTCGCTGCGGCACTCGGGCTGGTTGCTATCCTATTTTATAGCGTCGTCTACACGCTGTTGTTAAAGCCAAACACAGTCCAGAACACCGTCATTGGCGGGGCAGCAGGCGCACTGCCGGCGCTCATTGGCTGGGCAGCAGTCACGAACGAGATCGGCCTCCCTGGACTCGCACTCGCGGGCGTCATCTTCCTCTGGACGCCAGCACACTTTTACAATCTCGCACTCGCGTACAAAGACGACTACGCCCGCGGCGGATTCCCGATGATGCCCGTCGTCCGCGGCGAGACCGAAACCCGCAAACACATCCTCTATTACATCGCGGCGACGCTCGTCGGGACGGTCGTCCTCGCCTGGCTCACCGGACTTGGCGCACTCTATGCCGTGACCGTCGCCGTCTTCGGCGGTGTCTTCCTCTGGGCTGCCATCGTGTTGCACTTCGAGCAGACCGAAGCCGCCGCCTTCCGGTCGTTTCACGCCTCGAACGCCTTCCTCGGTGCAACCCTTCTGGCCGTCGTCGTCGACGCGCTGGTGATCTGAGACATCGTCACCGACGAACTGTTCGGCACAATCGACGACGTACAGTAATCGATGATACACAGAGCAGGCGAACGGAACGTGGGTGCGCGTCGGATTTATACCGAACTCGCCCTAATACTCCCCTGTGAGTACGCGAACGAGTGCGCTCGATGCAGTCGTCTTCGGTGTCGACATCCAGAGCGGTGACGTGCGTGGCGACGCACCCTCTTATGCGCTGGTGAAATACGACGGCGACGACCTCAGCCGGGACGTCGTCTCCCACCGAAAGCTCAGACGGCTGATCTACGACGAGCAGCCGGCGATCATCGCGACGGACAACATGTACGAGCTAGCCGCGGATAAAGACGAACTCGTCCATTTTCTGGGCTCGTTGCCCGCCGAGACGAAACTCGTACAGGTAACCGGAGCCGAACAACCCGAGTCGCTCTCGAGGGTGGCCAAACGCCACGGCGTCCCCTACGCAAAGAAGGCGATGGCCGAAGCCGAAGCCGCCGCCCGGCTTGCCGCCCACAACGTCGGCTATGAAGTCTCTGCGTTTACCGATACGACGACGGTCAAAGTCTCGCGTGGCCGCTCGACCGGCAGCGGCGGCTGGAGCGAAGACCGCTTTACCCGACGCATCCACGGCTCGGTGAAAAAACGCGCCCGCGAGGTCGAATCCGAACTCGAGACACAGAATCTCGAGTACGACGTCGACATTCGGGAGGCCTACGGCGGTTACGCAAACGCCGTCTTCACCGTCGAGGGCCGCCCGCAGGACATCCCGGTCTCGAGCAACCGCTCGGGCGACGTCCGCGTCGAAATCGAACGCGAACGCCGCGATGGGATCGAGTTTCAGCCACTGGTCAAACGCCGCGATCACGTCGTCGTCGGGATCGACCCCGGGACTACGACCGCCGTCGCGATCGTCTCGCTGGAAGGGGAGATACTGGACGTCTGGAGTTCCCGGACGAGCGATAGCGCCGACGTGATCGAGTGGATCGTCGAACGCGGCCGCCCGATCATCGTCGCCGCAGATGTCACGCCGATGCCCGAGACGGTCGAAAAGTTCCGCCGGAGCTTCGATGCGGCGGGCTGGACGCCCGAACGGGATCTGCCGATCGACGAAAAACAACACCGCACCCGCGAGAATCCCTACGACGACGACCACCAGCGCGATGCGATGGCCGCAGCCCTGTTCGCCGTCGACGCCCACGAAGACCAGTTCGAACGCATCGCGAGTAAACTCCCACCCGGCATCGACCGCGGCGAGGTCACCGCCCGCGTCGTCGCCGACGAGGAAAGCGTCGAAGCCGTCCTCACAGACCTACGCGACGACGGCGACGACGAACCCGAATCCACCGAGCACGAACCCCGCGAACTCACCGAGGAAGAACGCCAAATTCGGGACCTAAAACGACAGGTCGACCGGCTCCAGTCACACGTCTCGACGCTTGAAGACAGAGTCGACGAACGCGACGACCGCATTGCCGAACTCGAGGGCGAACTCACCGCGAGTCGACGCGAAGAACGCAAAGAGATTCGAAAAAAACGTGAGATGACTCGCCTCGAGCGCAAGGCCCGTCGGCTGCGACGCGAACGCGACGATGCTCGCAACGAGGTCGAGGAACTCGAGGAGAAAGTCGAGCGGATGAAAGCTCTCTGGAAGCTCGATCACTCGAATTTCAGCGACGTGTCGGCAAAAAAGGAGGGACTCGTCCCCGTAAAGGTCATCGAGAAGTTCACCAAGGGGGCGATCCGGGAGGCCGACGAGCAGTACGGTATCGCCGCCGGCGACGTGGTCTTTCTTCGGGATGCAAGCGGTGCGGGTCGGTCGACAGCGGAGTTACTGGCGGGCTTTGAACCGCGAGTCGTTATCAAAACGGGCGGGCTCTCGGAAATCGCCGACGAGATTCTTTTCGATGCGGAGATTCCGGTCGGGCCTGCGGGTGACGTTGCGATGCAGGAAGTCGACGAACTCGCCGTTGCCCGCGAAGACGATGTCGAGGCCGTCATCGACGACTGGCACGAACGCGCCGAAAAACGGAAACTCGATAAGAAGGCCGCGATGGTCGACCAACTTATAAGCGAACACCGCGCCGGCAACAACGAAGTCTGATCACTCCGTCGTCTCGAGCGGTGACAACACCGCTGGGACCTCCTCGACGGGCACCTCTTCGGTCAGGTCCTCGGGTGTGTCGACCGGCCCGTTGATAAAGAGCGCGTGGCCCATAAGCCCAACGGCAACGAGACCGAGGACGACGATCGACACCTCGATCGGGATGGGCGTCGCGAAGCCGACTATTGCCCCGGCTCCCAGACTCGCCGCGATGGCGACGAGCACGAGATCGTAGTAATGAAGCGTATATCCCATACGATAAAGACGACTCGAGGAGACAAAACGCTTGGCCGTCTCGAGGATAGTGCTGACGATCGAACGAAGGCACGGCTACCGCAGAAATCGCTCCAACCACTCGCCGTGGTCGTCGTAGGCGTCTATGACCGACGTGTCGGCGAGTTCGAAATCGTCAAACTCGAATCCCGGTGTGACCGTACAGCCGACTAACGTGTAGCCGTAAGCTTTCGAGACCCGAGTCTGCTGTGTGTCGGGCGTCACCTCCGCACAGAACCAGGTATCCCGTGGAACAACTACCTGAAATTCCTCGACTCCGATCGTGACGGACTCGATTCCGTGTTCGTCGAGTTGGTGGATCGTTACCGGATCGCCGTAATGAAAGTGCCAGAGTTCCTCCGACTGGAGTCGATGCAGCGCCGAGACGTCATCTCGCTCGAGCAAATAATAAATGCTCGTCGCTGTTGCTCGCTCGTCGGCATACCGGTCGGGCAACGCTTCCGTTTCGAGTTCTGTCTCCGATCGGTGTGTCCGCCTGTAGTAGCCTCCTTCGGGGTGTGGCTCGAGGTCGAGTTGGTCGATCCAGTATTCGGCATCGTCTCTCTCGTGCATGGGATCAAAACATCCCAAACTGTCCGAGCACGCTTGAGATCAGCGATTTGACCGTCAGGCCGAGACCGGCGATTGCGAGGGCGATGCCGCCGGCGATAAGGGGATTTTCGTACGCGATCAACCCGATACCGGCGAGCAACAGGAGGATGCCGGCAATGCCGAGGGGACCGAGATGGCGAAGCATACCCACCCTACAAGAGGCAAGGCGAATAAACGACGTGGTTTCGATAGGTCACTCAACTCCGGCGGTGTCGATTTCGAGTCCCAGACGGGACGGCAAGTCCGCGGACGGCCGCGAATCCAGTGGAGCGATCGATAAAGGGTTAAACCACTCGATGGCCAACGAGCGACCATGAGCGATGACGGTACCGGCGGTCGCAAAAACCTCCGGATGCCTGACGACGACGAGGTGTTTGCGACCGTCACGGACATGCTTGGGGCGAATCGGGTGAAAGTCCGCTGTGCGGATGGCGAACAGCGAACCGCACGCATCCCTGGGAAGATGCAAAAACGGATCTGGATCCGCGAAGACGATATCGTGCTGGTCTCACCCTGGGACTGGCAAGACGAAAAGGCCGACATCACCTGGCGGTATGAAAAGGCAGAAGCCGACCAGTTGCGCCGGGAAGGGCACATCCAGTAAGAGCCGTATACGGGAGTTTACAGGCCAGCGACGTCTTCGATCGCGTCAGTCAGCGCCTTGATCGACTCGAGATCGTGTTCGCCCATGTGGCCGATACGGAACGTCTTCTCGCCGAGTTTCGAGCCGTACCCGTTCGAGAAGACCATATCGTATTCCTCGCTGACTGCCTCGATGGTGGCAGCGACGTCGATTCCCTGGGTATTCTCGACGCAGGTGACCGTCTGGGACTCATAGCCTTCCTCGGGGAAGACAGCAAAGTGCTCGCGAGCCCACTCACGGGTGTATTCGGCCATCTCGCGGTGGCGTTCGTCGCGAGCGTCGTGGCCTTCCTCGAGCATGTGTTTCATCTGTTTGCGGTAGGCCAACATGATCGGGATGGCGGGCGTCGAGTGCGTCTGGCCCTTGCGGTCGTAGTAATCGAGACAGCGCTGGAACCCACCGTACCACGACGCCGAATCCCGCTCGAGTTCGCGCTCGTAGGCGGCGTCGCTGACGGTACAGACCGCAAGTCCTGGCGGCATCGCGAAGGCCTTCTGGGTCGAGGTGAAGATGGCGTCGATGCCGTGGGCGTCGATGTCGATGTAATCGCCGCCGAGACAGGAGATGGCGTCGACGACGAAGTACGTGTCCGGATACTCGGCAACGATGTCGCCGATTTCCTCGATGGGATTTCGCACGCCAGTAGAGGTTTCGTTCATCACCGCACCGACGACGTCGTACTCTTTTGCCTCGAGGGCCTCGCGGACGTCCTCGGGTTTGACCGCCTCTCCCCACTCGTATTCGATACGGTCGACGTCTTTGCCCAGTCGTTCGGCGACGTTGGCCTGTCGTTCGCTGAAACTGCCACAGGTCAGACACAGCATCTTCTCTTCGACGAGATTCAGCGTCGTCGCCTCCCAGAACTCGGTGCCAGAGGCGGTGAGAATAATAACGTCGTCGTCGGTTCCCAGAAACTCCTTGGTGTCTTCGACGATGGTCGTATAGAGGTCGGTCATCCGATCCATCCGGTGGCCGAACATCGGCTGGGCCATCGCCTCTATGACGTCCTCGCGAACCTCCGTCGGGCCTGGCAGATATAACGTCTTCTCGGGATAATCGTCTGTATACTCCTGTTTTTTGCTCACGAGATTCACCTTCACCCGTAACTCGGTCACACGACCGTATGGTCGTTTTGATGTAGTGACGGATGGGGCGTCTCACCGACGGTTCATACTGCCGGACGTCCGTCGTGAATCGCCGTCCCGGGGTGGCGATCACATAGTTCCGTCCGATAGTATCAGAAGCTTCGATCTGACTGTGCCTGTTTATCGGTTGGAGAAAAAATCGTCACCGAATCTGAGGTGGCGGTCTCTTATTCGACGACGATGTCGCCGATCATCGTCCCCGTGTGGGGCTCACAGACGTACTCGGCCATCTCGGGGCTGGCATCGAAGGTGAGGAACTGATCGTCGCCACCTTCGGACGCGAGGTCGGTTACCAGATCGTCGACGATTTCGCCGTTTTCGTCCCAGATCTCGATGTTGTGCTGGGAGCCGTCGCCTTCGTTCCAGCCCATCGTGTACTCTTCGCCTTCCTCGAGGATGAGGGTGGGGTTCTGTTCGTCCTCGATGTCGGAAGGTGCGATACCCTCCCATCCGGGAGTTTGGGCGTCGAATTCGATTTCCGTACCGGGCTCGATTGCGATACCGCCATCATCACCGTTGCCATCGTCGTCGCCGTTACCGCCGTTGTCATCGTCCGAACATCCTGCAATAAGGGCAGTCGCGGCTGCTGCACCCGTGACCTTTAGTGCCGTCCGCCGTGAAATGCTGTCTCGCGTCATCAACGCATAATAAGAATTGAGAGAATAAAAAGGGATATCCTCTATTGTTACATCGCCATGCCATCACATACCATTATAAATCACTCGTGTATCCACGATGGTGGATATTTGCTATACCATGGTATATGGAATTAATATGTGTATTCCGGTTGCCCGTTCGGTAGCTAATCAGTGAAACGGTTATTATGAGCGAGTTATCGCGTCGAACACGACAGTAACAGCTAATTTATCCTCGCAGTCGCCGCGGAATCGATCCGCACATCGATCAGGCGTCCGGATCGCCGTCTATACCCTCCGGAACGCCGATGGAAAGCCGAAGGAACGCTGGAACGGCAAGGAGTGCAATAGCGATCTCGAGGCCGCCGACGGCGAGAAAGGCCAGGTCGTAGCCGTAGCGGCCGGCGACACCGCCACCGATGAGGAATCCACCGAGAAATCCGAGGCTGCCAGCGAGGTTGAAGCCGGCCATCGCGAGCCCGCGTTCGCTCTCATCGGCGATATCGGTGACCAGTGCCATCGTGGCGGGTGCGACGAGCGCGCCGAGGACGCCGACGGCGACCATCGCGAGGGCAGCTGTCGCGACCGTCGGGGCAACACCGACGGCAAGAATCCCGAAGCCATAACAGATCGAGCCGACGACGATCGGAGCCGTCCGACCCGCGCGGTCCGACAACGCCCCCATCGGATACTGGAGCAGGGCAAAAGGGGCAAAGAAACACGCAAGCAAGAGGCCGGTCGTCGCCGCATCAACGCCAAACGTGGCCTGGAAATACAGCGTCCCGACGAGGGCGAAAAAGCCCGCAGTCATCCGGTCGACGAAGCCAAACGCGTACGGAACCGACAGCGTCGGCCGACGTTTGACTCCCTCGAGCAGCGCTCTGAGGCTGGGTCGGCTATCGGGAGCGCGGTCGCCGACCAGTGTGACGAGTCCGCCGACGACGACGAGCAACGCGGCGGCGACGACGAGCGGGGCGACCGCCGCGAGTTCGGTAAGTTGGCCGCCAATGGGAGCACCGAGGGCTGCGCCAAGTCCGATGGCGATGCCGGCTGCGCCCATATTCCGACCGTGACCGCCATCTAAGTCCATCAGCATGGTGATCGTCAGCGAGAATGCACCGATCGTCATCGCCCCCTGGAAAACACGGAGTGCTAAGACGCCCTCGAAGGGAATCGAGCCAATCGTGGGGACGAAAGCGAGGACGGCGTAGCCGATTGCGCCAGCCAGTGCTCCGGCGACGATCAACGGCGTCCGCCGGCCGGTAAGATCACTCGCTACACCCCAGAGCCCGACGAAGGCTACGTAGCCGATAAATTCGGCGACGAGAAACCACATACTTGCATCGAGGGCACCCGTCGCAGATGCCCCATCGGTCGTGTCGGCACCAAGTACCTCGACGAGCGTCGCGATCCCTGGATAGAGCAACAGCTGTGAAAAGAGGACGGCGAAGACGACCGCCGCGAGCACGATCCGGTCGCGATCGCTCGAGTACACGCCCGGGCGTACGAACTGGGGCACTAAGAACTCGTCCGTCTCGCCGACTGATTTGGGGCCCAAACCCGTGTGTCACTGTCTCGTGTGTCACTCTTGGGTAGACGACTGCGGTTTTTGCCGTTACTGAGACGCATATGAACGTAGAGAAGTATGCATACTAAACATGAGCGACGACTCGAGCGACGGGTCAGAAACGCCCCGCGGACTCAGGACCCAAAGCCTCCATGCCGGACAGTCCCCCGATCCGGAGACGGGCGCGATGGCCCCACCGATCTATCAGACGACGTCGTACGTCTTCGAGGACGCCGACACCGCTGCGGATCTTTACGCCTTAGATGAAGTCGGGTACATCTACTCTCGGATCGCCAACCCGACCGTCAAGAGCCTAGAAAAACGGTTAGCTGCCCTCGAGGGTGGGGCAGGTGCGGTCGCAACAGCAAGCGGGATGGCCGCCCTCGATGCTGCGGTGCTCGTGCTCGCAAAAGGCGGCGACAACGTCGTCTGCTCGACCGACACCTACGGTGGGACGACGGCCTACCTCTCGAAGACGGCCTCTCGGCGGGAAATTGAGACCAGATTCGTTCCAACACTCGAGTACGACGCCTACGAGAAAGAAATCGACGAGGATACCGCGTTCGTCCACGTCGAAACGATCGGAAATCCCTCGCTTGTCACACCGGACTTCGAGCGCGTTGCCGAGATCGCCCACGACCACGGCGTCCCGCTGGTCGTCGACAATACCTTCGCGACGCCGGCGCTCTGTCGGCCGCTCGAACACGGTGGCGATATCGTCTGGGAGTCGACGACCAAGTGGCTTCATGGCTCTGGCACGACCGTCGGGGGCATCCTGATCGACGGCGGCGACTTCGACTGGGGCGAACACGGCTACGAAGAGATCGCCGGCCCAAACCACGCCTATCCCGACGTCGATTTCTCGCGGGACTTTCCGGATGCGCCGTTTGCCGCCGCCGTCCGCTATCGTTCGCTTCGCAGCCTCGGCAACCAGCAATCACCCTTCGATGCCTGGCAGACGCTACAGGGAATCGAGTCGATGCCACTTCGCGTACAGAAACACTGCGAGAACGCTGCCATCGTCGCCGACTATCTCGAGGACCATCCCCACGTCAACTGGGTCACCTATCCCGGCCACGCCGACCATCCCACCCACGACAACGCCTCGAGGTATCTCACAGATTACGGCGGCATGATCGCGTTCGGACTCGAGGGTGGATTTACCGCCGGCAAACGCTTCTGTGAATCCGTCGAGATTGCCCAGTTTCTCGCCAACATTGGAGACGCCAAAACGCTCGTCATCCATCCAGCGAGTACGACCCACGGCCAGTTAACCCCCGAGGAACGGGCCGAAGCGGGTGTCACCGAAGACCTCGTTCGGCTTTCGGTCGGCATCGAAGATCCCGAAGACCTGCTTGCCGATTTCGAGCAGGCAATCGAGGCTGCTACTCAGGCGAGTTCAGACCGCACACGGGTCGATTCGGAGGTATCTCAGTAAGCCGATGACGACCAAAGAGCGCGCCGATCTCGGCGAATTTCAGTTCCTTTCGGGTGAGTCGATTCCCTCCCTCGAGGTGGCCTACGAAACCTACGGCGAGTTTACCGGCGATAATGCGGTGTTGATCTGTCACGCCCTGACCGGCAGCGCCCACGTCGCACGGCGGCCCGACGCCGGCGACAAAACGGCCGGCCAGGCTCGCGCCTGGTGGGGCGACGTCGTTGGGCCGGGGAAAGCAATCGATACCACGGAGTACTACGTCGTCTGTGCGAACGTTCCTGGCTCCTGTTATGG
>LKMM01000188.1 GCA_001563885.1 Natrialbaceae archaeon B1-Br10_E2g27 | reverse complement strand
CGTCCGTTTCGTGTTGGCCCGGCGGCACCCGACTGTCGCCAAACTCCTCGTAGAGATCCGTGACGTCGTCCATACGCAAGCCTCGACCGCGACTGACCTGAGTCTGACGCTCGAGTATCGACTGTCGGTTGATGGTACCTCGTAATTCCTTATATGTCTCAACCCAGAGCTGACACGTCCGATCCCAGTAACGACAGAATTCGGGGCCGGCTACGGGGGAAGAACGATCCGTAACGGTCGCCTCGAGCGGGCAAGTCCGGGCTACGGACCGAAACCCTCGCTACGTCTTAGTATCGGCTGACCCACTACAGTCGCGTATGGAACGCAGACAGCAACGTTCAGATCCGGAGATGGCCGAACAGACAGCAGAGGAAATCGGCGAACAGGTAATGGGACCGGCGTTTCTCGCGTCGGCTGCGTCCGTTGGACTGGCCTGGTATTACTTTTTCCTCCGCGGGGACAAAGAACGTGGGTTGTTCGTCGGGCTCTGGCCACCGACGATCCTCGCCTTTGCGAGTTACATCAATCAGCGAAAGATACGCCAACAACTCGAGTCGATCACTCAGCCGGGAACGACGCTAAAAAACGCGATTGACTCGGTGATGGGGAGTACGTAACCAACAACGGAACCGAGCGCGGTTTTTCGCCGCACTGTCCTCCCCGTCAGACCTAAATACCCCCTCGCCGAAACGCCAGTCAGATGCCGAAAGTAGAGATCACCATACCGGAGCATCTCGAGATGCAGATCGCCCAGATGGTCGAGCGCGGCGAGTTTGTCAACCGAGAGGAAGCGATCGAAGACCTGCTATCGACAGGTATCAAAGCCTACAAAACCAGTGGACCGATCGACGATGAAGAACCTGCCGGTGGCGGGTTCGAGGACGATGGCATGATGGGCCACGACGACGAGTACGTCTTCTAACTCCGTTTTTATAGGCCAGCGACGGCGAGCGGAATTCCGAACGTTATTGCGACGCCGACGACCATCACGACCGTTCCGATAGCGACGGCTCGCATCGAGTACTCGCTCATCGGGGCCGTCGTCCGTTCGGCCTCGAGGTCGTGGCCGACGTCGGCGGCCGAATCCTGATCGACGGCGGGTTCGGTTTCATCTGCCATACGTGCCGTTTGGTGGCTCGAATCCTTAAACACACCAGATCGGTCGGCCGGCGCTCGAGCCATCAACACCCAAGACATATTTAGGTACGTACACGAGTAGCCCCGTGAATGCCCTCCAACAAACTGACACGTCGGCGGCTACTCGCAGCCGCTACCGTCGGTGCCGCCGGTACTCTCGCCGGCTGTACCGGCGAGCAGCGGTCGGCGGACGATCAGGAGTCGGCGAACCACCACGCCTCGGAGTCGACTGACCGACCCGCCGAACCCAGTGACGATCACGAGTCGATCACGATCAGAGCCGACGACACGACGCCGTTTGTCTATCAAAACGAAGACCGAATTCCCGACGACACCGATCAGGCCTGGGCCAGGTCAACCTTTCACCTCGTCGACGAAGCCGACGCTGACGACCTCGTCCTCGAGGTGAGCGATGCCGAGACCGAACGCGTCGAGACGTTCCTCGAGGAGACCGATTTCGAGGCCGAGTCGATCCTCGTCGACCAGCGCACGATCGACGACTGCTATGACCGGTTCCTGCTCGCGACCGACGCCTCGGCCGATCGGACCGACCTCGAGTACTGTCGGACGCTGAAACCGCCCGAAGAGTCCTGTGAGCCAGACTACGAGGTCCTCGAAGCGATCTTCGTTCGCCTCGAGCGCCCCTACGACGATGCTCCGTCGGGTCGCAGCAGTAGCGAGAGCATGACCTGTCCCGAGGGAGTCGTCGAGGCTGACCGTGAAGAGACAAACGAGTCGAACGTCTCGAACGCCGTTGGCCGGCCAGCGACGCTCGAGACGGAGGCGGGCCGATGAGCCCGGACGCAGAGCGAGCCATCGACCGGCGTCGTCGACGGCTGCTGGCTGGCCTCAGTTCGCTCTCGGCAGTCGCCGTCGCGGGGTGTACCGACTCGTTCGACGACGACCCAGTTCGGGTTCCAGCGGCGGAGCTTTCGCCGATTCTCGAGGCCGACCGGCCGACGGTCGTCCCACCCGCCCCAGTCGAACCCGCCGAGGCCGAACTCGAGGCGACGAGCGACCGGATCGACGAACTGGTGTCTCCGGTTCCCGATCCGCTCGAACCCGAGGACATCCCAAACGGGGAGATTCGGGCGTCGATCGCCGACGCACGCGACAGCGCCCTCGAGGACGGAGCCGACATCGAGACGGCGACCGGAGCAGACGCCTACTGGGCGATTCGAGAGGCCCCAGACGGTCGTTCGAGTGCCCGAAAAGCACAGACGGCCTACGCGGCGATCGACGACGGGTCGGTAGCAGACGACCTCGAGGACGAACGCGAGAGGGTCCACACGCTGGTCGATGAACGCACCGAAGCAGTCAGCTACCGCGGCGATGATACCGACGAGGGTCGCCTGCGCGCAGCCGCCCTCGCCGCCGCCATCGATAGCGACCTCGAGGCTGCGGGCAGACGTTTACGTGGAGTCGACAGAGGACACCAAACTGTCCTCGATATCGGAGATAGCACAGCGGATATCGAGTTTGCCGATGGGACAGTCGACATCTGGGACCATCTCGAGGACCGATACGTCGACTCGCTGGCCGACGAAACCGACCTCGAGTCGGCGTTTACCGACGCGCTCTTGGCCTCGCGGGCGGAAGCAGAGTCGGTCGATCTGCCCGACCGAGAACGAGACGACTGGCCCGAGGCCGTTGTCGGCAGTGATCTCGACGAGCGGTTTCTCGAACTGCTCGTCTCCGACGCCGTTTCTCCCGTCTACCGTGTCCAGGACCGACTGGGAGAGGTCGACCGACTCGGTCTCGGTCTCGAGGCCGCGGTTCGGTTCGAGCAGGCCTATCGGGCGTTCGAACGCATCCGAGAAGACATAGAGGCCGGCGAGTTCGCCCCGCCGGAGACCGTCGACCCCGTCATCGCCGAGCGCGAGCGCGCGATTTCGGCCGCCGAGACGGCGATTGAGGAGGTCGAGATACCCTCGATCGGCGCTGTCGTCCTCGAGCGAACAGTGGAGGACCTTCGGTGGGCCGACGAGTCTATCGAACGCTCCCTCGACCGGGAGGGAAATGTCTCACTCGATGGCGAATATCGGGACTATGTCGTGCTCAGAGCACGCCTCGAGGCCCATCCAGAGGCTGTTTCGGCGTTTCGAGATCGGCTGCTCGAGTGAGTTTGGGCGACTCGAGGTGAGAAGTGACTGATTCGGACGCCTTTATTAGCCAGGGTACGAACGGAGAAGTAGAAAATGGTACTGACGAAGCGAATCATCCCGTGTATCGACGTCGATCTGGACGAAGACGGGAACCCGGCGGTCTACACCGGCGTTCACTTCGAGGATCTCAAATACACCGGCGATCCAGTCGAGATGGCCAAAGCCTACAACGAGTCCGGCGCAGACGAGTTCGTCTTTCTCGACATTACGGCCTCCGCAGACGGCCGCGAGACGATGCTCGACGTCGTCGAACGCGTCGCTGATGAAGTCTTCATCCCCTTGACCGTCGGCGGCGGCATCCGGACGACCGACGACATCAAAGAGACCCTGCGTGCGGGCGCGGACAAGGTGTCGATCACGACCGGTGCACTCGAGCGGCCGGACCTCGTAAACGAGGGTGCACGCGCCTTCGGCAGCCAGTGTATCGTCATCAGCGTCGACGCCCGCAGACGCTATGACCAGGAGGGTGAACACTACGTGGAGATCGACGGCGAATCCTGCTGGTTCGAGTGTACGAAAAAAGGCGGCCGCGAAGGAACCGGTATCGACGTCCTCGAGTGGGCAGCCGAGGCCGAATCCCGCGGTGCAGGCGAGTTGTTCGTCAACTCGATCGACAAAGACGGCACCAAAGATGGCTACGACCTGCCGCTGACGAAGGCCGTCTGTGACACTGTCGACACGCCGGTGATTGCCTCTTCGGGCTGTGGCAGTCCCGAGGACATGTACGACGTCTTTACCGAAGCCGGTGCCGATGCCGGGCTTGCCGCGTCGATTTTCCACTTTGATGAACACTCGATCGAGGAGACCAAAGCCTACCTCGACGAACGAGACGTTCCGATTCGGTACTAATCAGACCGACTCGTCTCTGACCGCCGAAAAAACGTCCAAGACACGGCCTCACGAAGGCGACGAGACCGACACGCTCAGTACGCCCGCAAACCTCGGAACGATCGAAGAGACCTCGAGGAGTCAGTCAATGAACTACACTGGATTTACCGAACACTTTCTGCTGGGGATCGCGACACCGCTGACTGCGGCGTGTGTCATCCCGCTGTATCCGGCGTTTGTCGCCTATCTGGCAAGTGCGGGCGAAAACGAAAGAGAGCGGTCGGTCGCGGTACTCGGTGGGTTGGTCGTCGCCGGAGTGCTCGCGTTCATGGCGGTCGTCGGCGTCCTGTTTTCGTTCGTCCTCGAGCTGTCGGTCAACCGGGTGGTCGAAGACGTCTCCCCGTTTGCGTTTGCGATTCTCGGAGTCGTTGGCCTCGTCTTGCTCGCAGATCCGAAGGGGTTCTCGAGAGTGCCAACGTTCGAGCCACCACAGTCACGGTATCCGGCGTTATCGGCGTTTAGCTACGGGTTTTTCTTCG
Source organism: Natrialbaceae archaeon B1-Br10_E2g27 (assembly GCA_001563885.1). Lineage (GTDB taxonomy): Archaea > Halobacteriota > Halobacteria > Halobacteriales > Natrialbaceae > Natrarchaeobaculum. The sequence goes on along the minus strand of LKMM01000188.1, from coordinate 683 downwards.
GTGCGATCATCATCCCCTGTAATCCAGCGACGATTTCGCTGTTTTTCGCCCGGACGCCCGTCCTCTATGAGACCCACCTAGAGAGTTTGCTTGGATTCCTCGCGTTTGGGCTTGGAATTGGCGCGCCGTTGCTCGCCTTTGCGGTCGTCTCACAGACATACAGCCGGCGTGTCACGAGGATACTCGCCCGGCACAGCAGCCAGATCAACCGGATCACTGGTGGCGTTCTTTTCGGCGTCGCAAGCTACTACCTGTTTTTTGTCTTCGAGGTTATCCCACGCTAGGACCGCAGTTTCCAACATGCTTATTTCCTCACGGTCGTGGTATCTAACCAGTGAAGTGGCGGTGTACGTGGTGTGGGAAACCACACGAGTCGAACGACCCACCCTGTGATAGCTGTGGACACAACGTCTTCGAGGAGGCCGTCGTCCGCGCCGACGAGAGCGACGACTCGACCGTCGACTCGACCGTCGACGAACTCCAGGATATCGACCCCGAGACGGGCACAGTCGAGACGGGTACGACCTACGTCTGGCGCTGTCAAGACTGTGGCCGCGACCACGTCAAGTTCAATCCACCGTGTTCGCGCTGTGGCAACCACGACCTAGAGAAGACCGAACAACACTACGATGATGTCGAACACGACCTCGACACCCCAAGCTGGCTCGAGGTGGCCAAACCAT
>LKMM01000020.1 GCA_001563885.1 Natrialbaceae archaeon B1-Br10_E2g27 | reverse complement strand
TTCGTCGTCGGCAACGGCGACGACTTGCACATGTCCGTCGAATCGTCTATCTTCGACGGCAAACACATCACCGAAATGCTCAACGTGAGCCCGCTTTCGTACAACGCAATCGGCAACCACGAGTTCGATAACGGCCAAGAGAGCCTCGAGGAAAACATCGATCAAAGCGAGTTTACCTGGCTGGGTGCCAATGCGGTCGATACGTCGATCGACGACGTCGTCGGTGCCCAACAGGGGGCAAAGCGGTACGCCATCGAAGACGTCGACGGCGTCTCGATCGGCTTTACCGGGCTAGCACCGGAAGACACCCAGGAGGTCTCCTCGCCGGCCGAGGAGACGGAGTTTCTCGCCTACGCGGAGGCGATGGAGGCCGTCGTCACCGACATGCACGAGGATGGCGCGGATATCGTCGTCTTGCTCTCGCATATCTCGAGTTTCAACGCCGAAACGCTCGCCGAGGAGGTCGACGGCATCGACGTCATCGTCGGCGACCACGCCGCCCAGGTCTATGAGGAACCCGAAGAGATCAACGACACCATCCTCTCGTTTGTCGGCGACGAGTTCGACTACGTTGGCCAACTCGACTTCGAGGTCGAAAACGGCGAGGTCGTCGACTACACGTTCGAGAAACACGATCTGGTCGAACTGGTCGATGCCGGCGAGGTCGACCCCCACGACGAGATCGAATCCTTGCTGCTCGAGTACGAAGCCGAACTCGAGGACGAACTGGACGAGGTGATCGGCCAGACCGAGGTCGAACTCGACGTCAGAAACGATACCGTCCGGACCGAGGAGTCGAACTTCGGAAACTGGGTCACCGACGTCATGCGCGATGAGTACGATGCCGACGTGGCGATTCAAAACGGTGGCGGCATCCGCAGCGACGAGTTGTATCCCGACGGCGATATCACTCGCCGGATGGCCCAGGACATCTTCCCGTTCCCGAACAACACCGTCTTGCTCGAGGTACGTGGCGAGGCGATCACCGAGGCGATCGAACTGGGTGTCAGCACGGTCGAGGAAACTCACGGCCGGTTCCCACAGGTCAGTGGTCTCTCGTTCGTCTACGATCCCGACGCCGACCCCGAGAATCGTCTCGAGGAACTCACCGTCGACGGCGACGATATCGACCCCGAGGCAACCTACACGCTCGCGACGAACGACTTCGTCGCCGAGGGTGGCGACGGCTACGAGATGCTCGCCGACGGCGACGTGCTCCGGCCCCCCGAGGAGGGAACGCTGCTTTCGGCACTCGTTATCGAGGCTATCGAATCCCAGGAGACGATCGCACCGGAACTCGAGGGCCGGATCGAGACGGTCGAGTAAGCGCCGACTGCAGCGACTTTCGAGGGGTATACCAGATCCTCTATTGTGCTCACCCCCCAAAATCGGCCGTGAACACGCAGCTGTTTGGATGGATACTCGGCGCTCTCTTTTTGCTCGCACTCGGTGTGAGCGTCGCTGCGTTCGCCGCCGATCCGGGAGCAACCGAGCCCGAACCAGCCGAATTCGACGAGACGGTCTCAATCGGGCTCACACTCGAGGCCGAACGCGGACTCGAGGATGACGTCTTCTTGCCGAAAGTACAGGCGTTTTACTCCCAGTATGAGTACGTCGTCGGTTACTACGGGCCCGAGACGTTCGTCGAGGCCCACTCGGAGCCGGGCCATACGGATCAGTTCGGCTACCCGCTTTCGATCTACGTCGTCGACTACGGCGTAACCAACCTCGAGTTGACCGAGGAGGGGTATCCGACCGCGACACTGGAGTTTCATGAGGCACCGACCTGGATCGACGCCGAAGACGCCTGGTACGTCGTCGGAAGCGATGCACGCACTCCATCCGGCGAGACGATCCTTTCGTTTGCCAACCGGGCGGACGCAGAAGATGCTGCTGAGTCCTACGGCGGCGAGGTACGCGACTGGGACGGCGTCCTCGAGACCGAGGTCGATCGCGACGACGCAGCCGTCGTTCGCGACGCAGTCGACGACCACCAGATCGAAGCCGACGCACTTCGTGAGCAAGCCGGCGAACACGACGAGCGTCCCGTCTCGACGGTCGTCGGCGAGGATGCAGACACCGTCCAGGCCGGGATCGACGAGGCTCCCGCGAATACGACCGTTCTCGTTCCGGAGGGAACCTACGAGGAACCCCTCGAGATCGACCGGCCGATCACCCTCGCGGGGGAGGGCGAACCGACGATCCGCGGCGACGACAACGGCTCGGTTATCACGATCACCGAAGCCGACGCCGCCGTCCGGGATCTCACGATCGACGGCGTTGGTGACCTCGCTACCGGCGCAGAAACGGTGCCTGGCGAGGAGGGCGACGACTGGGACGACGAGTTCGAGACCCACTACACCGGCTCCGACGCCGGTGTCTCGGCGCACGTCGCCGAGGGCGTCTCCATAATGAACGTCTCGATCGACACCCCCTCGAACGGAATTATTCTCCGTCAGAGCCCCGACGCGGTCGTCCGAAACGTCACCGTCGACGGCAACGAGGTGTCAGCTGAGGGCTTCGCCGGGGTGATGGCATTCGGCTCACCTGGCGTGATCGAGGACTCGACGATACTCGACGGCCAGGACGCCGTCTATTCTTACCGATCGGAGGGGATTGTCGTCCGCGGCAACGAGATCAGCGGGAACGTCCTGGGCATCCACCTGATGCACACCGACGGGGCGTTGCTTGCGAACAACGAGATTTCGTCGCTTGCTAACACCGGGATCTACATCATGACCGGCCCGGAAGGAAACGCGGTCGTCGACAACTACGTCTCCGATACCGATACCGGGATCTACGTCGGCGGCACTGACTCCTACACCGCAAACAACGTCGTTACCGACACCCAGACAGGGCTCTGGATGGACGCAACTCACTCCATTTACGAGAATAACCTACTGGCCGAAAACGCCGTCGGAGCCGACGAACGAGCGATGTTGCCGACCAACCGCGTCGTCGGAAACGACTTCGTCGACAACGACCGCCACGCTCGTGCCGGACCCGGACCCCTGCGCATCTGGACCGAAGACGGCCAGGGCAACTACTGGCAGGGCGCAATAAGCGTCTTAGACGGCGTCCCGCCGGAGCGAGCGTACACCCCGACCGACACCGTCGATCAACGACTCCACACGACCGACGGTGCAGCGACGCTTGCCCGTGCCCCCGCCGCCGACGCCCTCGCCGGCCTCGAGTCGTCGGTCTCGGGGATGCAACAGGGCAGCATCGTCGACCGCAACCCCGCGTGCGAACCGACTCACCCCGACCGACTCGAGGAACTCGACCTGATCGATTACGCTCCACCCTGCGACGACTTGTCTCATACATGACGACACACACTCGCCACCCACGCTCTCAGACGGATCAATCGACAACCGACACGGATACCGAGACCAACACGGAGACCCAACCCGACACACGCCCGTTGCTCGAGGCGACCAACGTGGCCGTCTCCTACGGCGATGTCGAGGTCCTCGAGTCAGTCTCGGCCACGATCGATCGTGGAACCGTCACGGCGTTGATCGGCCCCAACGGCACCGGTAAGACGACACTGTTGTGTACGCTTGCGGGTCTCTCGGCACCGACCGGCGGCACCGTCGAGTATCTGGGCCCCGAGACATCCCGTCAAATTGGCTATCTTCCCCAGCGGCCATCGTTTCGGCCCGGCTTTACCGTCCTCGAGACGCTCGAATTCTATGCCTCTCTCGTCGGCGAAGATCGCGAGAAAGCACTCGAACGCCTCGAACTCGTCGGGCTCGAGGCGGCGGCTGGCCGGCAGGTCGAGGCGCTTTCCGGCGGGATGACCAGGCTGGTCGGCATCGCTCAGGCGACTATCGGCGACCCGCCGGTGATCGTCCTCGACGAACCAGCCTCCGGGCTCGATCCAGGGATGCGAGGGCATGTCTTCGACATCGCCGGCGAACTCGCGGCCTCGGGAACCGCCGTCCTGTTGAGTTCACACGATCTCGGCCTCGTCGAACGAACCGCAGATCACGTGTTGTTGCTCGATGACGGCACGATCTGTCGGCGCGGCTCGCCGGCGACACTCCAGGAGACCCTCGAGGTCGACTCTCTCCGGGCTGTCTACGAGCAGTCGATCGCGGGTGATCTCCACACCGTCTCCGTTCGGGGTGAGCGTTCGTGAGCACCGCGACGAGCACCGACGTTCCGGGATCGACCACGAGCGACCGCGTTCGGAGCGTGTTCGTCCGGGAACTCAGGACCGTCGCCAGAACCCGGACCTTCCTGTTTCTTGGCCTCGTTCTCGTGATCGCGTTTCTCGGGCTCGCGTGGGTTGGCGGCGGGGCACGCGCCGGCTACGTTCCGACCATCGTCGATCTGCTGACGCCGATCGAACTTCTCGTTCCCATCGTCGCCATCGCTTTTGGCTATCGAGCAATCCTCGCCGACGGCAACCGTGGCGAACTCGACGTCTTCGAAACCTACCCGCTCGAGGCCCGAGAACTCGTCGCCGGTATCTACGCAGGGCGGGCGATTGGCCTGCTTGGGGCCGTCCTCATCCCGCTTGCGTACGTCGGTGCCCTCGTTGCCGTTGCTCGCGAGGACCCTTTCGGACGCTACGCCTCTCATGCCGGCGCGGACTCGCCGCTTTTGTTCGTCCGATTCGTCGTCGTGACAGCCCTGTTTGCCCTGGTCGTTCTCGCCGTTGCCCTCGCCATCTCGGCGCTTGCAAACACCACCCGGAGCGTCCTCGCGCTGGCTGTGGTTGCGCTCGTCGCCGTACTGGTCGGCCTGGACCTGGCGCTGATCTACGGGCTCGATGCTGGCATCGTGTCCGAGTCGATGCTGGCAGAGTCACTCGCGGTCAGTCCACTTAGCGCCTACCGCGGGCTCGTCTTCGAAACGATCGTCGTCACAGCCGCCGGCACCGGTCCACAGACCGCCACACCCCTCGCGAGTGTCCTCGGCTTGCTCGTCTGGGGAGTTGGCTCACTCGCCGTCGCCGTCTGGGCCGTCGGTCGGTAAGAAGCCGGCTGTCTTGCCCACTCGAGGAGCTGACGACTTACTCGAGAAACTCGACGAGTACAAGCGCGAAAACGATCAGGACGACCACCGTTCCAATCCCGATAGCCGCGTACGTCCACGGCGACGCACCCGCAAGCACTCCAGGGATAAGCTGTGGGAGCGATTCGTGTATCATACGTATCCTCAGTGGTCACCAGCGCAAGTAGCTATTGTCTCGGATCGATCCATCCTCATCAGTTCATGAGTGACATGATCAGTTCCGAGTCGACGTCCTCGTGGGCGTAGGTCTCGCCGCCGTGTGCATCGACAAACGTCGTCGCATCGTCGTCGTCGCTGAACCCGACGAGTGCACCCCCCATCGCTCCGTACACCTCGCTGTCTGCGACCTGCAGGAGATCCTCCGCCGGAGCGAACGCTTCTGCTTCCTCGTGGCTGGTGATCTCGGGTTCGTCGCTATCGTCGACATCGTAGTCGACGCTCGAGTAGTCGGTCAGGTAGACTGCGATTGGTTCGGCCGTCGATTCGTTTTCGAAGCTAAACGTATAGGTACAAAGCGCGCTGCAAAACTGGGCGGGTCTATCCTCGTCGCCCTCTAGCAACTCCGCTGGCTCGTCGTAGAACGCCTGTCCAACCGGGCCCGGATAGTCGGTGATTGCCATCGTACAGTGGTCACAGCGCTGGCCGTCTTCGATCGTTATAGGATCTGGAGCGTCTGTGTCCCCGTTTTCCTCTCCCAGACAGCCCGCAAGCACGCCGATGCCTCCAACTGCGGTTCCAGCCAGTACCGTTCGTCGCGTGAGTCGATCGGATTCCCACACCGAGTGTTCGACCATGTTCCCTGGTTTGGAGACCAATGGTATGACTGATTTGGTGCAATCGCCGAAACCCACCGACAAAGAGGCTGCGCTCAAACCGGATTCGACCCCGGAGTCTGTCGGCATGTCCAATTCAATATAGCCGTATACGATATATTATGGCCACCGAAGAGCCCTCACTGCCGCTCGAGCAAAAACGTCGGCGACACTCCCCTGTGGCGCTGTCTGGAGTGTGACGGGATGGGGACCTCGAGGATACCCTGCCCGAGAACTGCTCGTGTGGGGCCGAACGCGAGGAGTATACCACTGGAGTGAAGACTCACCGCGATTGGTGTCCTATGATGTCGGTGGGATCTGACAGGATGACGGACCGGCGATACCGATTTGTCTGTGCCGTGTCCACTCCCAGCTAGCATGGACATCGTCGTCTTCGGGGCCGGCAGTCTCGGCAGTCTCCTCGGGGGAGTGCTCGCGAGCGAACACGAGGTTACGCTCGTCGCTCGAGGCGACCACGCCGACGCCGTTCGAACCGATGGACTCACTATCGACGGGAAGTTCGACCGGGCGGTCTCACCGACCGTGACGACCGATGGCCGAAATCTCGAGGCCGATCTGGCACTCCTCACGGTCAAATCGTACGATACGCCCGAAGCCGTTTCTTGCCTCTCGACGGGGCAGTTTGAGGCCGTCTGCTCGCTTCAGAACGGAATGGGCAATGAAGAGCAGTTGGCTGCGACCCTCGAGGCCCCCGTTCTTGCGGGGACGGCGACCTACGGTGCGATCCGTCGCGAACCTGGAGTTGTCGAGTGTACCGGCCGCGGCCAACTCATCATCGGCCCACGCGACGGCGGCCGTTCCCAGCGTGCCGACCGAATCGGCAGGGCACTCGAACGTGGTGGTCTCGAGACGACCGTCACCGAGGAGATGCCCCGACGGCTGTGGCGCAAACTCGCGGTCAACGCAGCGATCAATCCCGTCACGGCGCTTGCCGACGTCGATAACGGAGCCATCCTCGAGGAACCTGCCGCCACGCTTGCTCGGGCTGCTGCTCGAGAGACGGCCTGTGTCGCCCGAGCCTGTGGCGTCTCGCTGTCCGACCGAGACGCCCTCGAGGCGACCGACCGCGTTGCCCGCGAAACGGCGGCGAATATCTCGTCGATGCGCCAGGATATGCTTGCAGGCCGGCGGACCGAAATCGACGCCATAAACGGCTATGTCGTCGACCAGGCCACAGCGGAGGGTGTCGCGGTGGCGACCAACCGAACGCTCACTGCGCTCGTGCGGTCGTGGGAACGCAGACTCGAGTGAGATTGGTTTGTGGTTACTCTGGGCCCAGAGCAGCAGGTTCACAGCGCTGTCGCGTTCCGTATTCGAACGGTTGTCCCAACCTTGTAAATCATATATCGCGATATAAAATTTGTTCAGCGATTTCGGATCGGCGCGAGAACGCGGTTCGAACACAGCGCGGCCGCTACTCGAGCAGTAGACGGGGAGACACCTCGAAAAAGCCAGTATCGAACGTTGACCGAGTTAGAACGGTGCTTCGGGACCTTCGTCTTCTTCACCGTCGTCGACGGTTTCGCCGGGGAAAGATGGACTCATACCGCCCATGTCGCCACCACCACCGCCACCGCCAGTGTGGGCGTTGACTTTGTTGATCTCGGGAATCTCTTTGACCATTCGGCTTTTGATCGCCTGGATGGTCATCGGCGAGATGCCACAGCCGCTGCAGGCACCGCCGAGTGCAATCGTGACCTCGCCGCTTTCGCGGTCGATGCCCTGAATCGCTGCACTGCCGCCGTGCATCTGAATCTGTGGAAAGTTCCGACGGAGGAAGTTCGTTATTCGCTCCTCTAGGTCGTCTCCATCCTGAGTTTCGGTGCTCATGGACACAGGTTGGGGGTCCGAGCCCCTAAAGCTTCCGTCAACCCATTCGGTGGCCCGTACGTCCGCCGATGGTCGGTCCATACTGCTGATACTACTGAACGGAACTATTGTGAAATTCTCGCCATCCCGGGGCGGCGAGAATCGGTTCCAACAGTATCAGGCGAAGCCGAATATCCGCCGGAGTTCGGTTTCGATTTCTTCGATGTGGGTCTCGAGGACCGACTCGAATCGGTCTTCCTCGACGATGACGCCCGAGAGTCGGCCATACGGATCGTCCGGAAGTTCGATTCGAAACACACCGTCGCCCTCGTAGAACGGTTCGCTTTCGTTTAACACCTGCTGGTCGATTGCGTGGACGAGTTCGGAATCGTAGCGGTCGTTCATCCGGTTGAAGGCGTTTTTATATGCCTGCTGGAGTTCGGGGAAGTAGTGGACGTATTTGTCCTCGAACTGTTCGGGATCGAAGTCGGCCATACTCGAGCGAACGGGTAGCGACGACAAAAGTCGGACGATTGAACCTGACCGGCCGACAACGGTATTATTAACGGACGATGCGTACGCAAGCGGAACTCCCACTCGCCGGACGCTCCCATCACCATCTGCATGCCTACTGATCAGCCACCCATCCCGCGAGAGGCGCTCCCGCCGGGATGGTGTCCGACCGAGCGTTGTGACGGTCGATTCGCCTACCGTCACAGCCAGCCACCGGTCGAAGTTATTGCGGATCGAACCGCGGCCGACCGGAGCCATCCGACGCTCGGACTGGGCTCGTGCTGGGAGTTGCACTGTCGGTACTTCCTCGGGGACCGATCGATTACCGATCTCGTTGGCCGCGTCTCGACCCGCGAGGCGGCCGTCGACGGTCTCCTCGAGTGTATGCACCGTATCCACGATCGGGTCGACGAATCGTCAGATCAGGTCGACGTGCTGTCGGTACTCGAGGAGCTGTCGTTTTCGGATATCGTGCCCGACCGCCAGTCGTCTTAGGTCGGACGCGTCGATTTCATATCGCGGTATACGATTTATAGGGTATTACAAACGGACTGCGCTCCGCTCAGCTACTTCACTCGAGCGCCGTGGGGACTGTGGCCCATTAGCTAAGAAAGTCGATGGTGACGATCGATATCAAGAAAGCTGGTCGCCGACGATTTTGTCGGCTCGCTCGAGAAACTCCGCTTTGGCGTCGTGTGGGATCGTCGCGCCGGCAGCGACGTCGTGGCCACCGCCGTCGCCGCCAACGGCTCGGGAAGCCTCGCCGAGGACGACAGAGAGGTCAAGTCCCTGTCGGACGAGGCTGTGGGTCCCGCGTGCGGAGACTTTGAGGTCGACTGCATCGGTCGACGCCGTGGCGTCATCGCTCTTTTCGGCAAAGGCGATGATCGGTTTCGACCGGCTCACACCCGCGTTCCCCATCGCCATGCCCGCGACGATGCCGACGATGGTCTCCCGAATTCGGTCTCCGGCGTCAAACCACTGGAGGTGGTCTTCGTCGGTGACCCCCTCTCGAGTCACGAGGTCGATTCCTTCAGAGAGGTTTCGCCGGTGGTTTCGAAGGAGCGTTCGGGCACGCTCGAGTGCGCCCTCGCGGTCACCGAGACAGACCGCCAGTCCGACGTCGGCCCGTTCGTAGCGGGCGGTGGCATTGAGCAGCGTCGAGAACTCGCTTGCGTCCCTGAGTTCGGTGCCAACTGGTTCACGCGCGAGAACGTAGCTGGTGCCGACGAGGCGGTCGATCTTTGAGGCCGGGACACCCCGGCTAACCGCCCGCTTGACGAGTGCGCTCGCGACCGTCTGTTTCTCCTCGCCGGTCAACTGCGCCCACGAGCGCCACTCGCCGTCGTCTACGGGCTCGAGGTCGAGTCCCTCGAGAAACCGTAACGCGCCGGCTTCGTCGCCCGAAATCCCCGGGATGTCGATATCGGTCGCGTACTCGAGCAGTTTCGGCAGTGGACGGGTCTGTTTGCCATACAGTGTGAGGTCGGTGCCGGTTTCTATCACCCCGGCTTCGACGCCCTCCTCGACGATCCCGCTGTTTGCCCCATGGAGTTTCCCGCCGGAGGCCTGCATGTCGCCGACAGCACCGACGACGGCCAGCGCGGCCAGATCGCGGTTGTCGGCTCGCGGGTTCGCACCCTGGGCGCTCACCCCGGTGGTCGTCCCGCCGTCGGTCACAACCGGCCCACACTCCGCAAGCGCCCGCGCGAGGACGTAACTCGTGCCCGCTCCCGACAGCTCGGAGGCCCCATCGATGCCAAACAGCAACGGGTTGAGGTGGTATTCGGTGTCGCGGTCGGCAGGCTGGTGGTGGTCTGCGATCACGGGCGTAAACGCCCCCTGGTCTTCGTACTCGCCGATGATGTCGAGTTGGCCGCTGCCGAAGTCGGTAAAGAGGACGGTATCGTACTCGGTGTTTGCAAGTTGGGCGATCGCCTCCTCGTCGAGTTGCTTTTCGAAGACAGTCTCGAACGGCAACTCGGCACGCTCGAGTGCCTGTGTGGCGATTGCGGCGCTCGTTAGCCCGTCGGCGTCGATGTGTGAAGCAAGGAGGACGCGGTCGGCCTCGAGAAGCTCCTCGGCGCAGGCGACGGCGCGGTCTGTGAGGTCGGGAACCGGCCCGGTCATCGGTCGGAGTTGGGTCGCCATCGGAGATAAACCTCCGGTCTCCGGTGTTGGCGTCACTGGTGGTGTTTTGGCTGCCCGAGAGCCATAACTGACTCTCACCTGTCGAGTGCCGCAACCGTCTCCTGAGCGAGTGCCTCGAACGTCGCCTCTTTCGGGACGATATCGACCTCGAGTCCCAGCGATCGTGCGGTTTCAGCCGTCGGCTCGCCAATGACGCCAACTGTCGCACTTTCGAGTCCTGCGAGCGCTTCCTCGCGGACCCCGCGTGCCTCGGCAGCCTCGAGGAAGTGTTCGACGGTCAGCGAGGAGGTGAAACAGGCTGCTGCGAGGTCGCCATTTGCGGCCAGTGTCGCCGATTTGCCACTTCCCTCGGGTCTAACCAGTCGGTAGAGGACCGTCTCGTGGACGTATGCACCCGCGGCGGTGAGTCCATCGAGTAAGACATCGCTGCCGTGGTCGCTGCGGGCGACCTCGAGTCGGGCTCCGTCGACGTCGTCTGCGAGTTCGTCGACGAGGCCACTCGAGGTGAACTCCTCGGGGACGATGTCGACGGTGTATCCTTTCTCGCGGAGGGCGTCTGCCGTCTTGGGGCCGATCGCACACACCGTCGCCTCGCCCGGCTGCCATACGTCCGAGACGAGTTCCACGCCGGTTTTGCTCGTGAGGACGACGTACTCGGCGTCGGTTCGCGGTGTCGTCTCGGTCGGCTCGACCGCGAGCATCGGATCGGCGATCGGGTCGACGCCGAGGTCCTCGAGCAACGCGGTGGCTGACTCGAGACGTTCGTCGTCGGGTCGAAAGACGGCAACGGTGGCTTGCTCGTTCATGATATCAGCTATCTTCGTCGGTGTCGCTGTAATCGTTTCTAAGGAAGTCGGCGAGCAGCTCACGAGTGGCTGCAACCTCGCCGATGACAGTCACTGCAGGTGGGGTGATCCCCACGTCGTCTCGGACGTCGACGATCGTCTCGAGGGTACCCATCGCGACCTGCTGGTTCGGCCACGTTGCGCGTTCGACGAGTGCAACGGGCGTCTCGGGGTCCATCCCGGTCTCGAGCAAGACGCCGGTATAATCCGGGAGCCGGTTGACGCCCATCAGGACGACGATGGTGCCGTCAGTCTCGGCGAGGGCCTCCCAGTTGACCGCGGATTCTGCCTTCGTGGGGTCTTCGTGGCCGGTCACGAACGAGACCGAAGAGGCGTGGTCGCGGTGGGTGACTGGAATGCCGGCAACGCCGGGGGCGGCGGTCGCCGACGTGACCGCGGGAACGACTTCAAACGGCACGCCGTGGGCTGCTAGAAACTCCGCTTCCTCACCGCCGCGGCCGAAGACGAACGGATCGCCGCCTTTCAGTCGGACGACGGAGTGGCCTTGCCGGGCGAGGTTGACCATCCGGCGGTTGATCTCCGGTTGGGTAGTGCGCTTGCCGCTTGCATGTTTCCCAACGTCTTCGCGGCGTGACTCCGGTATCATCCCGATAATTCTCGAGCCCGGAAGTCTATCGTGAAGAACCGTATCAGCCCGCTCGAGCAGCTGTTTTGCGGTAATCGTTAACAGCCCTGGGTCCCCGGGACCACTCCCGACGAGGTAGACAGTTCCAGGCTCTGGCTCTACAAAGACAGTCGACATTCGTTAGCTTCTCTCATTTGCCCTCCGGCTTATTTTCCTCGGAGGTGTCAGTACTCACGTCCTCTCGCGCGTCTTCGATCAACGCCGCTGCGCCTCGCTTTTCGAGTTCGTGGGCGAACCCGCGGGCACCGTCGGCGTGGGTTTCGATCGGCAGGTCGCGACTGGCGACGACTGACTCCTCGCCGTCGCGGTCGAAGACGCTGACGGTGGCGTGGACGTACTCCCCCTGGACGACCGCGTAGATGCCAATCGGGGCGATACAGCCGCCGCCGAGTTCCGCAAGCATCGTCCGCTCGACGGTCGTCTCGACCCGACTCCGTGGGTGGTCGATCGCCGACTGGATCGCGTCGGCTGTCTCACCCTCGAGTGCCGTCACCGCGAGTGCGCCCTGTCCGGGCGCGGGGACGAACGTCTGGGTCGGCAGGCGGTCGTACTCGACGTAGTGGTCGAGTCCGCTTCGCTCGAGGCCGGCTTCCGCAAGTACGATCGCGTCGTACTCGGTTTCTACTTCGCGGCCAAGTGCCTGTTTTTTGAGTTCCGAGAGGCTATCGAACCACTCGTCGACGGTCTGATCGAACTCGGGTTCGAAATCGTCGTTTCCGGTGTTTCCTTTGCGTTCGTTGTCGGCTTCGGTTCGCACTTCGTGCTCTCGCTGTAACGCAGGTGCGAGCAGTTTCTCGAGGCGGGTGTCGACGTTGCCACGCAGGGGTTCGATCTCGAGGTCCGGCCGTTCGGAGAGTAATTGCGCGCGCCGTCGGAGACTCGAGGTGCCGACGGTTGCGCCCTCGGGGAGTTCCTCGAGACTCGAGCCCGTGGGGGTAACGAGGAGATCACCCGGGCGGCCCCGTTCGGGAACGGCCGCCGTAACGAGTTCCGCGGGCTGTTCGGTCGGCATGTCCTTCATCGAGTGAATCGCCCCGTCGAGGTCGCCCGCGAGGACACGTTCGTCGAGTTCGCGGACGAACGCGCCGGTCTTGCCGAGTCGGTGGATCAGTTCGTCTCTGATCTGGTCGCCAGTCGTCTCGACGGTCACGAGTTCGACATCGTACCGTCGGTCTTCGAGGGCGTCTTTGACCAGTGTCGCCTGCCGCCGGGCAAGTGTCGACCCACGTGTCGCCAACCGCAACGTCCCGCGCGTTCTCATAGCAGGTACTGATCGCCTCGGGTATGAAAAGCGCACGCTTGTACGCCGCCGTTTGAAATCGCACTCGCTTGTGTTCCGGACAGGTTATGGGGTCCCGGTCGATCGATGTCGCCGGAGCAGGTAGTAGCCGGCCAAAAGCGCCTGCAGCGGTGGGGTGAACAGACTCACGAACGCGGCTCCGAGATAAAACGCCGGGTTCGGACGCCAGCCATTTCCGTGCGTACAGACGTAGGCGGCGTCCTGGTGGATCGCGATCGGAAACACGCCAAAAGCGATTGAGCCGGCGATGGCGACGGCAGTCACGAAGAGTCCGGGAAGTGCAAAGACGACGGCAATCGCTGCCGCTGCCGTCCCGACCAGCGTCGTCACTAGCGAGGTGGCGACGACGAGCCACCAGCCCGACCAGCCCGGCGGCGTTCCGAACCGTCGGTGCCGACGCAGGAGATAGACCACACCCGCTGCCGGAGCCCAGGCGAGCGAGAGGAGTCCGTTGAGCCACGGGCTCGGTTTCCAGTTGCCACTCGCCTGTGGTCGACGGCGGACTTTGCGGGCGTCGAGGACGACTGCGACGGCCACACCAAGAGTCAGTAACGTGTAGCCGAACGATCCAAACAGCACGAGCCCACGCTGGAGCCCCGGAACGCCAGGGTCGGCTTCCTGCAGCAGTCCCACGACGCCGACGCCAATGACCGGTGGAAAGAGATACAGCAATCGCTCTACCAGCCGAGCCCAGTCGATGTCGCCGACACTCGAGCGAACCGGCGTCATCCGACTCCCGAGCCAACCCGTCCTCGCTCGAGCCATACAGCGTCGAACGTTTCGCTCACGGCGTGGCTATACGGCGTGTTTGTACGCCTCGAGTGTCTGCTCGACGTCTTCGTCGGTGTGGGCGTAGCTTACGAACTGACACTCGAATTGGTTCTGTGAGAGGACGACGCCCTGTTCTTTCATCTGTCCCCAGAAGATGCGCCGCCAGCGGTCGGTTTCGGCGGCTTTTACATCGGCACCGGTTTTCGGACAGGAGTCATAGCGTGGGCAGGTCGGGCGTTGGCGACAGCCGTCGTTGCACTGTTCTTCGAGCGAGCCGGCTCCGGGTCCCTCTCGAGTGAAGATCACCTTGAACATGCTGTCAGTTCCCGTTACCGTGTAGTTCGGAGCCTGGTCGGCGACGATTTCGGTCAGGCCCTCTCGGAGCTCCGAACCGAGGCCGTTTACGTGTGCGTAGACGTCGTTTTCGGCGGCGAACTGTAAGGTCTCTAAGCCGGCGGCCATCGTGACCGGATGACCGGAGAAGGTGCCGGCCTGGAAGACGTCGCCGGAGGGTGCAAACTGTTCGATCAACTCGGCGCGGCCGCCGATTGCGCCGACGGGGAAGCCACCGCCGACGATTTTGCCGAAGGTGGTCAGGTCGGGGGTGATCCCGAACTCGCTTTGGGCACAGCCCAACCCGCCAACACGGAAGCCGGTGATGACCTCATCGAAGATCAACAACGCACCGTGTTCGCGGGTAACCTCTCGGAGGAACTCGTGGTAGCCCTCCTCGGGGTAGACGATGCCGTAGTTGCCCAAAATCGGTTCCGTGAGAACGGCGGCAATATCCTCGCCATGTGCCTCGAAGACCTCGGCCATCGCCTCCTCGTCGTTGAACGGGACCGGGATCGTGTGCTGGGCGAACGACTGTGGAATACCCGCCGAGGAGGGTTTTGCGTGCTCGTGGTCGCCCTCGACAAGCGTCGACTCCTGTGCCCCATGGTAGCCACCCTGCATGACGACGATTTTATTTCGGCCCGTCGTGCCTCGAGCGAGACGAACGGCCGAGACGGTTGCCTCAGTGCCGGAGTTGACGAAGCGAATCTTCTCGACGCTTGGGACGTGCCGGACGACGAACTCGGCCAGATCGATTTCGATTTCGGTCGGCATCCCGTACATCGGGCCCTCGCTTGCCTTCCGTTGGATCGCTGCGCGGACGGACTCGGGCAGGTCGTGGCCGAGCAACAGCGGGCCAAGCCCCATCACCCAGTCGATGTGTCTGTTGCCGTCGGCGTCGATGATGTGGCCGCCATCTCCTTTCTGGACGAAAAACGGATACGGTTCGATCGCGGCCCGAACGGCCGAGTTGACGCCGCCGGGAAGCACAGACAGCGCCCGATCGTACAACTCTCGAGAGGTTTCGTCGTTCATGCTCGGTCCTACGAAATCCGACGGCAAAGTAGTACCGAGGTCGAGTCGACCGTGGTCCTAGACAGCGTCGGGGCCGCTGCTTCCGGTACGGACCTGGTAGGCGTCTTCGACGGGGAGGACGAAGATTTTGCCGTCGCCGGGTTCGCCCGTGTTGGCACCGTCAGCGATCGCGTCGACGACGTCTTCGGCCGGGATGTCGGCGACGACACACTCGATTTTGACCTTCTGGTGGAGGTCGACGGTGTACTCCTCGCCACGCCACTGGCCCTTTTTGGCAGGCTGGGAGCCACGCCCGGAGACGTTGGTGACCGTCAACGAGGGGGCACCGACTTCCGCGAGCGCCTTCTTTACGGCACCGAGGCGGTCGGGGCGGACGATTGCGGTGACCATTTTGATCTCGCCGTCGTTTGGCTCACCGCCGTCAGTGCGAATTCGTGGGTCGCGGCCGCCGTCGGTCGCGATATCTGGACCGCCGAACTCGGGGTAGGTGTCGACGCCGTGTTCGGAGATGTCGAGACCGCTGCGTTCGTGTTCGCTCGTGACTCGAGCCTGTCCCATCGCTTTGAGCGCACCCCAGACGGCTGCGGTTGCGGCAACCGTCCAGATCGTGATGACGACGACGCCGATGATCTGTGGTCCGAAGGCGGCGGCTTCGATCGAGAGGATGCCGCCGGCGATGACTCCACCGCCGATGGCCGTTCCTTCGATCGACCACAGTGGGTACAGAATTAGTCCGAGCATCCCGGCGGAGCCGTGGACGGGGAAGACGGCACAGACGTCGTCGATCTTGAGCGTCTGTTCGACAAAGCGGAAGACGAGTGGGAGCTGTGCGCCGGCGAGGAAGCCGATCGCAATCGCACCCATTGGGGTGATGAGGTCAGTCGGGCCGGTGACGCCAACTAACCCTGCTAACATGCCGTTTGCGACGTACAGCGTGTCGACTTTACCGTTGAGCCCAAGTGAGGCGACAGAGGCACCGAGTGCGCCAAGCCCCATCCCGAGGGCGGTGACCATCGCAACGCTACCGACGTAGCTGAAGTCAGCGAGTTCGAACGTCGCGGTGTCGATTACGGTCGCTGCCGTCCCGACGTTGAAGCCGAACCAGCCGAAACAGAGGATCAAGGTGCCGAGCAC
Organism: Natrialbaceae archaeon B1-Br10_E2g27; assembly: GCA_001563885.1. Taxonomy (GTDB): domain Archaea; phylum Halobacteriota; class Halobacteria; order Halobacteriales; family Natrialbaceae; genus Natrarchaeobaculum. Next base: position 353 of record LKMM01000020.1, on the reverse strand, counting down.
GGCGAAGGTCATCGAGTGGCCCGGGATGATGTTCGAACTGCCGTCGTCGTTGTACTTGTCCATGCGAGCGCCGAGGATCCAGGCCGCAGTGAGCCCGGCAACGCCGCCAACACCGTGGACGACCATCCCGCCGGCGAAGTCAGCAAAGCCGAGGCTGGCGAGAATCGGCTCGCCACCGGGGGCATACCAGACCATCGCCGCAACGACGGGGTAGATCACGGCCGCGAGCAAGAACGTGTAAAGAACGTACGCGCGGAGTCTCGCACGACCGGCCACAGCACCGGAGACGATCGTCGCCGCGGTCATCGCAAACACTGCACTAAAGAGCCACATCGCCCAGTCGAACGATCCCT
>LKMM01000019.1 GCA_001563885.1 Natrialbaceae archaeon B1-Br10_E2g27 | reverse complement strand
CCACATTTTGCCATCAGACTGTTTCGGAACTCGGATTTCAAGCTCGATTTGATTCGATCGGAGATCATTTATCGATCACCCGGGGATCCAGCCGCGCATAAAGTGCATCGACGAGGATATTGATCACGATAAACGCAATCGCGATAAACAGCACGATCCCCTGGACGACCGGCCAGTCGCCGTTGCGAAGCGACTCGATGAACATCCGACCCAGGCCGGGCCAGTTGAACACCTCCTCGGTGATGACCGCACCACCGAGTAACGTCCCGAGTTGTAACCCGAGGACAGTAACGATCGGTATTAACGTATTTCGCAGGACGTGTTTGTACCGGATTAACACCGACGGCAGCCCCTTGGCTTCGGTGACCGTGACGTAGGGTTTGCCGAGTTCGTCGATCATCCCGCTTCGGGTTAGTCTGGTTATCAGCGCCGTAAAGTACGTACCCAGCGTGATCGCCGGCAGGATGATGTGGCTAAACCACGTCAACAACTCCCCGGCATGGCCCGTCGTGATCAGCGTCAACACCCCATCGTGAAGCGCAACCCCCCGCCCCGACGTTGGAAAGAGTCCGGCCGCTTCGGCCAACAACAAGATCAACATGAGCCCAAGCCAGAAATTCGGTGTACTGATCCCGACGAGTGACCCAAGCGTCGCGCCGTAATCCGCCGGTTGATTCCGCCGCGTCGCGCTGACGACGCCGAGTGGGATCGCAATCACGATCGCAACGATCGTCGCCGCAACCGCGAGTTCGACCGTCGCCGCGAAGTGTTGGGCCACGATATCGTTGACCGATCGCTGTTGATTGTACGAATACCCCAGACTTCCCTGCAGTAACTCACCGAGATACTCGACATACTGGACGTACATCGGCTGGTCGAGCCCGAGATCCTGGCGAATCTGATCGCGCGTGCTCTGGTCGGGAACCTGTCCAGCGATCAGGTTCACCGGATCACCCGGCGAGAGCGCACGCAACCCAAACATGATCGTCACGACCGCCCAGACCACGAAGATGCCCTGAAACGCCCGCCTGAGTAGAAACCGCGTGAAAGACATTCGTTGTGATTACTTCCGTTTGTACATAGACGCTATAGTTGCCGTTGATTCGACCCCAGACCGAGAGCGAAGGACGCTCAACTGATCTCCCAGACGAAGACGCTCTCGTCTTCTCTGGGCTCCCACTCGAGGGCCTCGTCGATGCCGTAGATACTCTCTTGTTGGTGTAAGAACACCCACGGTGCTTTCTCGCGGGCCATCTCGTTTACCTCCTGAAGCATTGCCTCTCTGGTGTCGGGATCTTCTTCGACCTGTGTCGCCTCGAGTTCGCTTTGGAGTTCGTCGTCCCGGAAACTCTGGACGCCGCCGTCGTCGTGGAAGAAGCCAAACATGCCGTAATCGGCGTCGCCGGTGATAACGCCCCAGCCGATGAGGAAAAACGGAATCTCTTCGTCGTCCGGGCCGGCGGAGTTCGCATCGGAGACGACGTCGAACGGAACGATATCGACCTCACAGTCGACGTTTGGAAGCTGGTCGATCTGGTCGGCTGCTCGCCGGCCGATATCTGCGTCGTTGAGATACCGACCTTCGGGTGCCGTAAGCGTGATTTCGGCGGGGTCGTCTTCGGTGTAGCCGGCGTCTTCGACGAGACGCTCTGCCTCGTCTAGGTCCTGTTCGTAGGGCTCGAGATCGGGGTTGTAGCCGTTAACTCCCGGCGGGGTTGGCTGGCTCATCGGGTGGCCAAAGCCACTCAAAACCCCGTCGATAATATCCTCGTTGTCGACTGCGTAGTTCATCGCCTGTCTGAACTCCTGGCTGTCGAACGGTTCGACTTCGTTTTTCATCGCCAGGAAGATATTTCGGAACGAGGTTACCTGTTCGATCGCCGAATCGGGGTCGGACTCGACCTCGCCGACATCGTCGGGGAGGACGTTGTCGATCAGGTTCGTCTCGTCGGCCAACAACGAACTCACGCGCCCGGAATCGGAGGTCTCGCCCTCGAAGGTGACCTCCTCGAGCTCCGGCACCTCACCCCAGTAGTCCTCGAAGGGCTCCATTACGATCCGGTTCTGTGCCGGATCGTAGTCGACGACCTGGAACGGTCCTGTTCCGTTGAACGCATCGGCATCGTCCCCGGAGATGACCCCGTCGCTTACCGGTGCGTCAGACTCGAACCACTCCTGGCTGACCGCCCGGAGATAGTTGCCGAACTCGAACTCAGCAAGCTGTGGCGCACCGCTGTAAGAGAGCTCGAGTGTCGTCTCATCGATCGCCTCGGCTCCCTCGAGCGATCCGAGTCCGGCGACCTGATCCGAGACTGGCGGGACGTCAGGGTCGATCTGTCGGTCGAGCGTAAACGCAATATCCTCGGCGACCAGCTGTTGGCCCTGGTGGAAAACAACGTCGTCACGAATCTCGAGTTCGACCGAGCCATCGCCAGTATGGTCCCACTCCGTGACGACTCCCGGTGAGGGCTCTTCGCCGGGAGTTACCTCGAACAACGGCTCGTAGACGTGATCGTACACGTTGAAATACGGGCCGGTGATGTGGTCGTTTGGATCCTCGACGTCCGGAAACTCACCCTGGGTTATCGTCAGCGAATCCAGATCGATCTCGTCTCCATTTCCGTCTTCGCCTTCACCGAGACACCCCGCAAGCGATCCGAGTGTCGCCGTGGCCCCAGCAACACCGGTGAGTTTGAGAACCGTCCGCCGGTCTGCACTCGCATTGTCAGCACCCTGCATGCTAGCTATTGTTCGCACGGCGTTATTTATACATGTTGGTCGGATCCAGCGTCGAACGAAAGAAGTGTCCGTTTTATGCCAGATATGGTGAACAATATACACGTCTGTTCTACGGGCAAGATCAGACCGTATCTTTCTGGCACAAGTTTATATTGTTCGACCAACTTCTTCATGGTATGGCCGCTCACGGCCGGTCTGCACTGCGGGACTTATTCGACGAGTCGCCCACGCCTCACATCGCCCACCCCCCGCGGACCCACCATCGTGACTTTTATGTCGCAACCGATGGCTCGTTCCGGGAGGCAGGCGGTGGGCTGGGCGCTGTCATCGAAACGCGCGACGGTACCCGTGTCGCACGCATCGCGACACCGGATACACCGCCGAACAACAACGTCGCCGAGTATCGGGCGCTTCATCTGGGCCTTGACGTCTTAGCCGCGCGTGCGCCAAAAGACGCAAGCGTCGGCGTCCTCATCGACCACGACGCACTCGCGAGCAACGTCAACAACACCATCCTCGCGAGAAGCTATCCAGACGGCACCTCGCCGCGTCCGATCTCGATCCCGCCGAAAACCGGCTATCACTGGCGTGGCATCCAGGCCCGACTGAACGGCTTTGGGGAGGTCCGGGCCGCCCGCATCGACAGCGACTACAACCCCGCCCATCCGCTGGCGAACGCACCCGACCAGTATCGCCACGTCAACCACGAACCCGACCGCTGTGTGCTGCCCGAGCCACCCACGTCGACCCCGAGTGAGTTCCCGCCACCCTCTCGAGCCAACCGCAACGGCGGGCAAGCCTCCGACTGATACTCTCGGACGGCCTTCTCTCCACCGCGTTGTATAAGTGGACGTAGACGTACACCCACATGCATGGGGACGAAAAGCCTCACGATCACCGACGAGGCGTACGATCGTCTCAAAGCACACAAACGAGAGGATGAGAGTTTCACCGATACGATTCTTCGACTTACCGAAAGCGACCGGGATATCCTGAAGGGGTTCGGCGAGATGAGCGATGTCGATGGGTTTCGTGATGCCGTCGAATCGAGTCGCCAGGAGCTAACCGAGGGCTTTCGCGAGCGTGGGCGTCGATGATCGCGTTCGATACGACGTTTCTCGTCGATTATCTCGAGGGCGACCCCGCCACGAAAGCCTTTCTCGAGGATCGCAACCACGAGCCGTTTTATGCCCCGTCGATTGCGCTGTTCGAGACGGAACTGCTGGCGGATGGAACGCCGATCAATCTTCGAGACGTCCTCATTGCGGGCATCTGTCGGCACAATGGCGCATGCCTTGTGAGCCGTGCTAGCCATTTCGAACACGTCGGCGGGCTCGAAACGGTGGCCTACTGATGAGTCTTCGGGTCGCCGTCGCCGCGCCGTTCGTCCAACACGGCACCGACCGATTGGAAGAAAGCGAGTTCGTCGTCTCGCTGTCGCTCGACCGCGATTGGTTCTCGCCCGACCAGGCCAAACGGCTGATCGATGTCGCCACCAAAGAGGGGCTCATCGAACACGGTGATGCCGGCCTCGTCGCAACGTTCGAACCAGCCCAGGTCGTCATCCCGGAGGAGTTCGTTCCCGATACGGATCTGCTTCGTGAACGCTCTGCGTTCGAGCGTGTCCTCGACTCACTCATCACAGAGGGCGTCGAGAAACACGAAGCCGTCGGCGCGATCAACAGCCTCCAGGCCGATCTCGGCGTCACGATCGAAACCGCCGCCGTCGTCTACGCCCGCCGGCAGGGACTCGAGGTCGACGACCTCGTTCCGATTGCTCGGTCGGCGCTTGCAAAATCACGCACAGACGACTGAGATGGATCAGTGCCAAGCGAGTCGAACCCGAAGGACGTTAGGCAGTTCTGACCCGACTCACTGTATGGTTGACGAACGGATCACCGACGGGAGACGGATTGCACAGTTGCTCGCCTCCGAACTCGACGGTCGCAACGATGGTGGTCTCGAGGCCATTGCGGTCACGAACGCCGACCGCGACGTCGAGCCAACACCGGACGGCGCGCGAGCCTACGACGTCGTCTTCGAGCCTGCCAACGGAAACAGTCAGCGACTACTCCAGGTGTTCGTCCACGAGGATCGTGCCCGCCTCGAGTTCGAAGTCGGCCAGGAAACTGCTGCCGAGACCGCAGAGAACCTGGGGCTTCGAGTGCGACCGAAAGCCGTCTCGCCGCCGCGAACGCTCGTTTTCGTCGAATCAGCCGCGGCAACCAAACGGGCGACGGACGTCGTCCAGGCCGTTCGTGCCGAACTTCCCGCCTGAAGATCGCGCTTTCGACGTGTTAGCTCTCGAGGTCTGCGATGAGCTCCGGCAGTGTCGTTGCGATCTCGTTCTGGGGAACGTAAGCGATCGCTCGCGGGTCGGGGTCGGGACCGTCCTCGAGCAGCACCTGAATCGCGTCCATGCCCGCGTTGGTCGCGCCGTAGATGTCCGCGTTGACGTCGTCGCCGACGTAGACCGCGTCGGCCGGATCGATTGCTAAGGCCGCCGCGATTGCCTCGAACGCTCGTGGATCCGGCTTGCCCGCCTCGAGTTCGCCGGTCACCAACGCGGCATCGAAGAGATCCTCCCAGCCCAGTTGCTCGAGTTTGTCCCGCTGGGCGACAACGGGGCCGTTTGTGAGCAATCCGATGCGGTAGCTTCCACGGAGGTCGGCGAGCATCGCCTCGACACCCGGCAGGGCCTCGAGGGCGTCGGCGATCTCCTGTCTGTAGGCACGAGCGAGCACATCGGGATCGGCGTCGGTCTCATACTCCGAGAGCAGATCCGCAAAAATCGGCTCGCGAGTCTCGCGGGTGAGATGCTGGCTATGTGCCTCGAGATACTGGTCGCGCGTCAGTGGGGGTGCGTTGGCGGCCTCGACGGCGTCGTCGAGTATCGTCGTTCGATCCTGTCGTGAGACGGCAAGTGTGTAATCGAGGTCGAAAATCACCGCCCGTGGCCGTTCCATACATCGGGAGAGGGGGCTCGAAACTGTTGAAGCTATCCCTTCGCCGGTCGGCATCGTCTACCTGCCGAAACTACAGTCGTGGCGTGCATACTCACCGACATGCAGATCACGGTAACCGGTGTTGGTGGCGGAATCGGGCAACGAGTCGCGACTCGACTCGCGGCGGCGGGTCACGACGTGTTCGGCCTCGACCGAGACCGGGACCGACTCGCTGCGCTCCCGGAGTCGATCGAGACCAGGACAGTCGATCTCGAAGACGAACGCGCCGTCGAGACACTCCTGGCCGAGCGGCCGGTCGATTGTGTGATTTCGACCGTCGGCTGGTACGAACTTGGCGCACTCGAGGACGTCTCGCCGGCGACGGTTCGTCGACACCTCGAGGCGAATCTGGTCGCAGTCCATACGGTCGTACATGCCACGCTCCCAACCCTCCGGCGTCACAACGGACGACTCGTCGTCGTTGGATCGTTCGCTGGAGCGGTCCCGTTGCCCTATCATGGTGCCTACAGCGCCGCGAAAGCCGGCCTTCATGGCTACGTCGATGCGCTGCGCCGTGAAGTCGCCCCTGCCGGTGTGACCGTCTCACTCGTCGAACCCGGCCCCACCCGGACGGGGCTCAACGAACGCGCAGCCGCGACACTCGAGGCCGACTCCCAGAGCCCATACACGGACCAGTATGCCGCCTTCGACGGCTACAGCCCCCACAGTGTGAGCCCGGAGACAGTCGCCAAGACGGTTCTCGAGGCTGCCACAGCGAGTTCACCACGAACTCGGTATCGGGTCGGCCGTCGGGCACGATGGCTCCCGTGGCTGTCTGTCGTCTTGCCGGATCGGCTCGTCGACCGGCTGGTCCGGGCAGGGCTGCCGGGTGGCCTGCTCGGTCGTCTCGTCGATTCTCCCTCGAGATGAGCCCACGCCGGGTTCGATCTACCAGCAACCAGTCATTTGCCGGGGTTTAATATTATTCCACTAATTTATCAAATTGATCAGCACAGATGCCATTTTATACCGGTGAGAAACTCGCTGCGGTGTACGACGATGCCCTCGAGGACGGATTTGGACTGGTTGCAAGCAACGTCGCAGAGCCAAACGTCATGATGGGGCTGATGGAAGGTGCACAACGGGCGAACTCGGATTTGCTGATACAGATGAGCAACGGTGCGTGTACGTTTGCCGGCAACGGCGATCCGATCGCAGGGTTGGAAGCGATGGGAAACTACATCGAGCTGCTAGCCGAGCAGTTCGATATTGGTGTCTTCCTGAACATGGACCACCAGACCGACATAGAGACGATCAGCCGCCAGATCGACCTCGAGATTCCCTCCTCGATCATGATCGACGCCTCCCACGAGGAGTTCGAAACCAACGTCGAGCGAAGCCGAGAAGTCGTCGAGATGGTCGACGACGCCGGGGCCGACATCCTTGTCGAGGCCGAACTCGGCACGATCAAAGGCGTCGAAGACGAAATCGTCGCCGACGAAGCCTTCTATACCGACCCCGAGCAAGCCGTCGAGTTCGTCGACAGAGTTGGCTGTGACTTACTCGCCATCTCCGTCGGGACCCAACACGGCGTCGCAAAGGGGCGTGACCTCGAGATTCGCCCGGATCTGGCCGCCGATATTCGGACGGCATTACGCGATCACGGACTCGATACGCCGCTTGTCTTACACGGTTCCTCGGGCCTCCAGCCCGATCAACTCACACAGATGCTCGAACGCGGGGTCTGTAAGGTCAACAAAGACACCCGGTATCAGTATGAGTATACACGAACTGCCTTCGATCTCTACCGGGAGAACGAAGACGCAATCGTCCCCGGAGAGGCAACCGATGACGACCGAGAGAACTTTTTCAACAACGTCGAGTGGTCGCCGAACAAAGACTACTTCGACCCTCGAGTCGCCGGCCGGGACATTCGTGCACAGATCGCAGACGTCTACGAGGAACTTGCGACCGTCGCCGGCAGCGCAGGCAAAAGCAAATACGCCTGAGATCACCGGTTTTCGGTGACGGACCGACGGTCGAGTTCTTCGAGGCGTTCGTCTCGGAGCTGTTCAGCAGTTGATTCGCCCTCGAGTAACGCCTCGATCCGCCGGAGTAGCTGTTCGCCGGCGAGTAAATCCGAGACGACGACGTAGGTTGCACCCGCCTCGAGGAGTTCGAGTGCGGTCTGTTGGGTCGGCGAACGGAGTATGAGATCGGCCTCGAACTCGAAGGCGAGCAACCGCCAGGAGACCGGATCGGAGGGGGTCGTCGAAATGACGATGTCGGCCCGTTCGACGCCTGCTTTCTCCCAGGTGTATTCTTCCATCGCGTCACCGAAAACGTACGCATCACACTCGACTCTGACCGCTTCCCGACGCGTGGGATCGTTCTCGATGACGACGTAGGGTTTTTCCAGTGTTTTGCAGGTCTCGACAAGATGCGACCCAGTCCGTCCATAGCCCACGATAACGACGTGGTCGGTGATGTCGTCTGGAACGTTGCTCAGTTCGTCGATTTTGTCGTGGCGTGTCGAGACGAGCCCGCGACTCGAGAGCAGGCGATAGATCGCTTCGTCGTGGCGTTGGGTGAGACTCGAGATGACCATCGTGACGGCGGCTGCGAAGATGATCGCATCGAAGACCGATTGAGTTAGAATGCCGATTAAGAAGGCTTCGATTGCGATAATCAGCGAAAACTCGCTGACCTGGTCTGTGGTAATCGCCGTTAGCGTCGCCGTGCGTGCTTCATATCCCTTATACATCAGGATGGCAATCGTAACTGCTGGCTTGATCAAGACGACCAACACGATCAGGCCGGTAGCGAGCAGGAGTTTCTCGACTGATGCTGCGGGGCCGGTTTCGAGAAACGGGACGGCCACGAGTGCGCCGACGGTCACAAAGAAGATAGCAAGAAAGAAGTCCTTGATCGATTCCAATCCGGTGAACAGTCCAAGGTGTTCGCCGCGGTCGTGTCGAACAGCGATGCCGGCGGCGAAGGCACCGACGACGATCGAGACGCCCGCCAGTTCGGCCACACCGATGAAGACGACCAAAAGCGAGACGACGCCGACGATCATGAGCTCATCAGAGCCATCGGCCAGTCGACCGAGAAGCCCGAACAGATAGCGGTTGACCGCTACCGCAGCAGCGAGCAACACGACACCATACCCCAGTTGCGTCGCGATCGGATCGGCCGCTATGACGCCGGCCCCGACGATCAGGACGACAGCGATGGCAAACAGGTCCTGGACGAAATGAAGCGACTCAGAGAGCCGTCCACGAACGAGGTTCATCCGGATCTCGGTCCGGACTAACGCCGTTCCGACCATCGTCGAAGACAATGCGGCAGCGACGCCGAGAACGCTCGCTTCGGCGAGGGGCACGCCGAGTGCAACACCGAAGGCGGTACCGAGCGAGCCAATTACCAGAATCTGACCGAGTGCGGCGATTTCGCTGTCTGCGAGGACAGTCCTGATCGCGTCGAGTTGGATTCCAACGCCGAAGGCAAACACCAACAAGGCGATGCCATACTGGGCGAGTTCCACCAACAGATCATCTTGCTGGATGAAGACGGTGCCTGCGAAGATCCCAGAGAGAATAAGCAACGGGACCGCAGGCAGATCGAACCGGTCTGCCAGCAAGAGGAACGGACCGGCGATGATAAACAGGATTGCAACCGTCGTTAGTAACTCAGACATAGTAGTCACCTCGGAGGTCGGTTGATACTGCCGGACGTCCGTCGTGAACGATTTTCGCCGCCCCGGGCTGGCGAGAATCTTCACATAGGTCCGTCCGATAGTATGAGTCAGTATCAGTCATCGAGATCACCTGTCATCCGTTCGTGGGTGTTCGGGAACGGGTCGGGGTTGCGAAGCAGTTCGACGTCGCTTGTGATCGCCCGATCCAGTTCCGGACGCCCCTCGAGGTAGGCCTCGAGATAACTACCTAGCCGATCGGCCGAAAGATCCGCGCTCGTGATGACGTAGTCCGCCCCACGGTCGTAGAGTTCGCGTGCGCCCTCGTCGGTGGATGCCTCGAGAAACACCGTTGCATCGTCGCGTACCTCCCGCAAAATGGCCTTGCTCACCTCGAGTTGATCGGACGAGGAGAGGACGAAATCGGCCTTTTTTAAGGCGACGTCCTTGCGAATCGTCTCACTACCTATATCGCCGTAGACCGCATCGAAGCCGTTTGCTTCGAGGGCCTCGATGTGGTCGACTCGGCGGTCGACGACCACGACATCGTCGTAGTACTCACTGAACAGTGGTAGGACGTTTCGAGTCACGTCGTCGTAGCCGACGGCAACGACGTGGCCGGCGTAGTCTTTCCCGTCCTCGGCGAACGGTTCCTCGGGTTCGAACCGCGAAAGCGGTCCCTCGAGGCGATCGAAAAGCCGATCCGCAAAGGCGATCAGATATACCGAAATCGCCATCGTAAGCATTGCAACCAACGTCAGGAAGCCGAGCACTTCGACCTCGATGAACCCACCCTGTTGGGCGGCGACACCGACGACGATGCCAAACTCGCTGACCTGGATCATGTAGAGACTGCCCAGGAAGTTCGTCTCGAGGTCAAAGCCCTGCCAGTTGATGAGCACGAAGAAGATGATGAATTTCGCGATCATCAACACCACTGCAGCGATGATGGCTTCCCGCCAGTAATAGGTAAGTTCGTGGGCCCGGATATCCAGTGCGACCGAGGCGAAAAACACCATCACGAACAGGTCTGTCAGGGGGTTTACTCGATCCTGAAGCTGTTTGCTGTAGGGAAGTTGAGCGATTGCTACCCCGGCGAGAAATGCCCCCATCTCGATCGAGAGATAGGCCTCGATGCCAAATGGCGATAAGAAGAGGTCGATCTCCTGGGAAACGAAAATAAACAGAAACGCCCAGGCGATCGCGACGAGGAAAAATATCGTCTCGTTGTCTGCAATTTGCCGGAAGACCGTAGGTAAGGCATACCGTGAGGATGCAAGTGCGATGACCGTGATTATCGTGACAAGCGTGAGTACGATCGCCAGCGTGGTCGCCACCTCGGCGACGCTTTCGGGTTGGCCGGCGGCAAGAATCGCAAGCAGGATAACGACGACGATGTCCTGTACCAGCAGGATACCGACGTCGATCTTGCCGTGAAGGTCGGTTGCCTCCCCTTTGTCCGTGAGCATCTTGATGACAACTGCAGTCGAGCTATACATGACCGCAAGCCCGATCAGTAGCGCCTGGGTGATAGACCCATCAAGAAGCACATACGATACGCCAAAGCCGACGGCTGCGACGGCAGCCATCTGCGGAATCGAGATTTTGACGATCGGCGAGATGATGTGTTTGATCTCCCCGATCCGCATCTTGATCCCGAGCAAAAACAACAAGAAGGCAAGCCCGAGTTCCGATAGCGTCTCGGTGAGTTCCGTCACTTCGACGATGCCAAAGACCACCGGCCCGATTACGACCCCGGCAACGAGGTAGGCGATGATGGTCGGCTGCCCCGTCTGTCTCGCGACGAAGCCAAGCGCTGCTGCGCTCAGCAGGATAATCGCTAGATCGACAGTGAGCGCTGGATCGGTGACCATTCGAGTTGCTACGCCGTAGTTACGGGGCTCTCTTAGTAGTATTGAAATACGCCCATCAAATCACCAGACAACTTGGTGACAGCCCCACAGGAGAGAGTAGTGAACGATGGTATCATCATCGGTCGTTCGAATCCCAGCAGTTGCTGGTGGCCGACCGCGATTAGTCGGTGAGGACGCCTTTGAGTAGACACTCAGCGGAGGCAAGATTTGTCGCCAGCGGCGTATCATGGACGTCACAGATCCGCATCAGCGCCGAGATATCGGGTTCGTGAGGCTGGGCGCGAAGTGGATCCCGAAGGAAGATGATGCCGTCGACGAGTCCCTCGGCAACCTCACCGCCGATCTGGAGGTCCCCACCCAGCGGTCCCGACTCCTTGCACTCGACCGAAAGGCTCGTCTCTGCTTGCAGCCGACCCCCGGTCGTCCCCGTTGCGATAAACTCCGCCTCGAGCAACTGGTCTTCGTGAGCCTGAGCGAACTCGATTAGGTCGTCTTTTTTCTCGTCGTGAGCAATGAGTGCGAGTCGCGTCATGTCAGTAGGTCCCGTCTCGAGTGTGATAACTGTACGTTGTTTGTCGCGCTCGTAGCGCACTCGTCCCGTGGGCCCGCCGAAGGGAAAACGGGCGTTTTACGCTGGTCGCCTCACAGCTACCGCTATGGAGACACTTACCGCACACCACGTCGGGATCACCGTCGACGACCTCGAGACGACACTTCCGTTCTACCGGGACGTCCTCGGCCTCGAGGTCGTCGCCCGGTTTTCGGTCGGTGGCGACGCCTTCGAGACAGGTGTCGGACTCGAGGATGCAAGCGCGACGTTTGCCCATCTCGAGGCCGATGGCGTCCGGATCGAACTCGTCGAGTACGACCCCCGAGGCGAGCCAATGAGAGCCGATGGGCTTAACCAACCCGGCGCAGTCCACGTCGGACTCGAGGTGGATGATCTCGAGGCAGTGTACCACGATCTTCCCGAGGGCGTCCCGACGATCAGCGAGCCACAGACGACCGAATCCGGCACCTCGATCTGCTTTCTTCGAGATCCGGAGGGGAACCTGGTCGAACTACTCGAGCCCTAGGACTCCGTCAAGCGTCGACTGATGCGTCGAACCGACTGGTTCGCCCCATCAGTTCAGGCTTGCCAAAGCCCTAAGACTGCCGACAACGCAGTGTCGATCTGACCTCCTCGAGATCGCTTTCACATTGTGAGCAGTGCTCTTTTTCGGTTGCGATGTAGACGAGCCCGCACGATTTGCAGTGAAACAGGTTTCCGGTTCCATCGTCGGTGTTTTCCACAGCGCTCGAGCCAGTAGTGGGAGGTGAGTTCGGTCGGTCGCCCGCTCGATCGGAAAACACCGATCGAACGCGTTTTCGGACGCGCTCGAGCCTGGAAGACGACGCCGCTAGCAGGTGCATAGTCGGTGGCTCAACGACCACCCAAAAGTAACTATCGTCGGACGTATCTGGTCCTCGAATGGCATTCACAGCCAGTGACTGCTGATACTGATAGATCGAAATCAGCGATGAAACGAAAGTAGCGATGGCGAGAGGGTGGATACTGGGGGTGGTAGGCTGTTGATTTGGGGATGGGGGATTCCACCGCTTCGCCAATTAGCTATTGGAAATTTCCGATATTAATTCTTTCGATCTTTTCGTCTCGATAGCAACCTTTTCGACGGTCCGGGAGGCATTCGCTTCTATGAACTTCTTCGACCGATTGCACGATCGGATTCTGACGGTCGACAGCATCGTCAGTGTTGGACTGGACCCAGACCCCGAACGGATTCCCGACCACCTTCAGGAGTATGACCTCCCCCGGTGGGCGTTTAACCGCCGGATCATCGACGCCACCCACGAACACGCCGCCGTCTACAAACCCAATGCTGCCTTCTACGAGGACCCCGACGGGTGGGCCGCCTTAGAGGAGACGATCGCATACGCCCACGGCAAAGACGTTCCCGTCTTGCTCGACGCCAAGCGCGCCGACATCGGTAACACGACCCGCCAGTATGCAACGATCTTAGATCGCGTCGACGCGATCACTGTCAACCCCTATCTGGGCCGGGATTCTCTGCAACCGTTTCTCTCTAACGAGGAAGCCGGCGTTTTCGTCCTCTGTCGAACCTCGAATCCCGGCGGGGCCGACCTACAAGACCTCGAACTCGAGACCGGCGACGCAATCTACGAACGGGTCGCCGCGCTCGCTAACCGCTGGAACGAACACGACAACGTCGGTCTCGTCGTCGGCGCAACGAATCCCGACGAACTCGAGGATCTGCGCGAACAGGTTCCGGACCTCCCATTTTTGGTCCCGGGCGTCGGCACACAGGGTGGGGACGCCGAGGCAGCCGTCGAGTACGGGTTGGCAGACGGCGTTGGGCTGGTCAACTCCTCACGCGGGATCATTTTCGCGGGCGAAGACCAGGGCGAGGCGTTTGCTAAAGCCAGCGGTCGGGCCGCAAAACAGCTCAAACGGCGGCTCAATCGGTACCGGGATTGACCGTTCCAACCCTCACTTTTCGGTTCGTAGCCGCTCTAAGACGTCTTCTGCGTTCTCGACAGCTTGTGCTTTCTTGGCGGGATAGGCCTCGACTTTCGCCCGGAACGTGATGCCGTCGCCGAGACGGACCTCCTCGCTGAAGGCAGCCTGTTTGTCGAGTCGCAAGAAGAGCTCGGTGTTCTCAGTGACTCGGTCATCGAGTTCGTCGATCAGCCGACTGAACTCCTCGAGGTCGGCCAGCCTCGAGAGGACGTGACGGATGTCGTCGGCGTTTTCGACCCGCGCAGAGAAGACGAGAATTCGGTCGCCGTAGTGGCCTTCGCTTTCCGTGCGGTCGATCTCGAACTCCTCGGGGAGGAAGGTCCAAAGCGCCTCCTCGACGCGTTTTTCGTCCTCGGTGGCGTAACAGAATGTCCGTAAGTCGATGTAATGAAGCGGTATCGTTGCCATTGCGATTCGGGTATACTAACTGGGGTGTCGGTTGGTATCCAGCCGCGAGAGCCAACCTGGGTTTGAGTGTGTTATTCCTCGTCGTCTTCGGCCGCCTCGAGGTCGTCTTCAGGGACGCCGGTTTCCTGACCGTCCTCGAAGCTGATGGTGTAGGTGACGTCGCCGAACATCGACTCCATCGTCTGGGAAACGGTCCCCGTCTGGCCATCAAACTCGCTGTGCTTGTCGTTCAGGACGACACGGTCGTCTTCCTCGAAGCTCATACCTTCAATTCCCCGTCGTCGCGTAAAAAGGGACTGATTCGCCGACTCCGAGCACAACGCTGAAGCGATCCGGTCTCCTGGCTCCGGTATGGAACGAACGACACTCCAGGTAACCGGAATGGCCTGTGACGGCTGTGAACAGACCGTAACCGACACACTCGAGGAACTCGAGGGCGTCTCGTCGGCGACCGCAGACCACGAAGCCGACGAGGTCAACGTCGAACACGACGGCGTCGATGACGCGACGATCGTCTCGGCGATCGAAGACGCCGGATACGAGGCCGCCGACTGATACTGCTGGTCGTATACCGATCCGTCAACGACGATCCCGTCTGCCGGCTGTCAGACAGGTGTTGACCATTTATTTTCTCCCGCGGCCTGAACCGATCGTATGGAGAGTCTAAACCGGATGGCGATCGAGTTGGTCGACGAAGCTTTAGAGTACACTGAGGAACTCAATATTGGCGGCTACGACCTCGAGAACGAGGCGACCGTCCTGGATTTTGGCCTCGAGTTCGACGGCGGGATCGAAGCGGGACTGCTGTTGACCGAAATTCAGACGGCCGGATTGGCGACGCCGACGCGCTCGCTTGGATCGATCGGTGACGCTCCGATTCAGTATCTCGAGTTGTCGACCGACCAACCCGCCCTTTCGTTGTTGTGTTCACAGAAAGCCGGCTGGGAACTCACGACCGAGAATTTCGAGGGACTTGGCAGTGGCCCCGCACGGGCGCTGGTCGCCCGCGAGACCGAGTTTCGACGGATCGGCTACACCGACGCGTTCGATCTGACGGCGCTTGCAGTCGAGACCGACACCGACCCGACCGAGTCAGCAGCAAAGCAAGTCGCCGAGATGGCCGAAATCGACACCAGCGGCGTCTTCTTGCTCGGCTACCGGACCGCAAGTCTCGCCGGCAGCGTTACGAACGCCGCGCGCGCGGCCGAACTCGCGACGTTCAGCCTCACCGAACTGGGCTATGATCCACTCGATATCGTCTCTGCGGCCGGCAAAGCACCGATCGCTCCCGTCGCCGACGACGAACGGACGGCAATCGCCCGGACGACCGACGCCATCGCCTACGGCGGGACGGCTCACCTGACGGTGCGTGAAGACGCCGACTTCTTCGAGCGCGTTCCCTCGAGCGCCGCCGACGAATATGGCGACTCCTTCGAGACCATCTTCGACGACCGAGACTGGGAGTTCGAGGAGGTGCCGGCCGATCTCTTTGCCCCCGGCAAGGTCACCATCGACGTCCTCGGCGGTCCGACCTACGTCTACGGCGAAACCAACGAGGACCTACTCGTCGACTCCTTCGACATCGCATAACCGCGCAGACGAGCCTGACAGATGCAATTCAAACCCGTTCCTGAGCCACCCGCGAACATCACTGTCGCCGAGACAATCGCCCACGCCGTTCCCACCGATCCCGAAGCGGTCGCCGACTGCTGTGACCACCTCCTCGCCGAAACGTCGCTCTCAACTCGTGCGGAGGCAGCCACGTGGCTTCCCTTCTTGCGTGCACTCCGCCTCCTCACCGAGGAGCCAGCGGGCTACTCGCGGTCTCGCTCGGTCGGATTCGATTCGACCACACAGCAGGCGTTCCGAACGCGGGTCTACGGCGCAGACGCCGTCCTCGAGACACTCGAGGGTGCGGACAGACCGCTGTCTAGGCCCGCCGTCGCGACGGCGGTACCCGACCGCGTCGTCCGCGAGGATGGAGAGCGAATCGAGCGGCTGCTCGAGTGGGCTGTCCTGTTTGGCCTCGCCGAGCGTGACGGCGACCAGTATGTAGGCTGATTCTCGAGGCGGCACCCGACCAAACACCATCTCAACTGACTGGCTCTCGATAGTAAGCAACATAGAGTCCGTACCCTGTTGGTTCCCAACAGCCAGTATCCTCACCGCATCGGATGAACGTCGGTGACCGTGCCAACGCCTTTGCTTCGGCCCTCGCGGAAGACGAACTTTTGTCCTTTTTCGACCAGATACGGCCGGAATTTAAACCGGACGGTGGTCTCGCCGGTGTCCCCTGGAAGCAGGCGGCCGCCGTTGGGGTAAAAGGCAGCGGCCTCGCCGATCGTCTCCAAGTGGACGACTGGTTCGTAGCCGTCGCCGATTCGGGTGGGGTGGTTGAGCACCATCACTTCGGCTTCAAACTCCCGGACAGGATCGGGGTCGGCCTCACGCGGCAGCAAGACCATGCCGCGTTCGATCGCGCTTTCGTTGATACCTTTGAGTGCGATACCGACGATGCGACCGGCCTGGGCCTCATCGACCTGATGGTAGTGCATCT